>DATGSG010000020.1:0-19408 GCA_035302925.1 Virgibacillus sp.
TTTGAATCTCGATAAGATTCGGTAGTTCTAAAACCTCACTGATACGTGCATAGCTCCTGCGTTGGCGGTGCCGCCCATACTGTACTAGTTGACCTGTCAACTGCTTCACCTCTCAAATCAGCATTTTTTCGGAAAAACAAATTGGATGATGCTGCATTGCCCCAACTTAGTCTTTCAATTTATAATAATAGTTTTCTCTTCTATATTCCCTCTAAATAATGTACGGTTTATAATAGTAGAGAAAACCAATTCAACAAAAATAGCACATATCTTCATCGTCTTAATCCATGTTATTCACATGTTTATGATTGATTGTGCTGCTCTTCCGATCTCTTAAATAGTCGTACAAGATAATTTTTGTCCACTTGCACTATTTCTTCTTTTCGGTTATCATTTTAGAATAACAAAAATGCTTTTAACTTAAGACCTCAATTAGAATTACACCTAAGGTATGAAGTATAAAAAGCAATTTCATCTGTTCGCTCGCCATGATCGCGCATATACAAACGGACGTCTATGTTGATATTTTAACTATTATTTCCGATCGCGCTTCATTTTATACGTTTTATTGCGTAGCACGATACTTGACGATGATTATCTTATGTTAGCATCTAATAACACTATCACAACTAGATTCACAGGTCAACTATTTAGCGCCCGTAAAACAAAATATCCTTTGTCGCGAGCAACAACATCAACCTGACTAAATAAAGTCTCTAATTTCCTCTTTGCTGATGGTGCTCCTTGTTTCTTTTGAATCACAACCCATAACTCTCCACCTAAAAATAATGCATTCTTACTTTCTTCGAATATCTTATGGACGACTGGTTTCCCGGCCCGAATTGGTGGATTCGTAACAATTGCCGCAAACGAACGTTCTTCTATTGCCGAAAATCGATCGCTTTGAATCACTTCAACATTCGTAACCGCATTAAGCTCAGCATTTTGAACAGCCAACTGAACGGCGCGTTCATTGATATCCGCCATGACAATCTTTCTATCTTCATAACAATCTGCCAATGTAATCCCAATTGGTCCATATCCACAACCGAGATCTAAAAACTCTCCATTTATCGATGGTTTTTTAAACTTCTCAATAAGTAAACGTGTGCCAAAATCGACTTCATCTTTGGAAAAAACACCAACATCACTTGTGAATGTATAGCTGTTTTCTCGTAATTGATAATTCCACACTTTGGGCTTACTCTGAGATTGAGGTTTTTTTGAAAAGTAATGCTCAGACATTTGGGCACCTACTTTATTCTGTGATAAAAATGAAATGAGAAGATAAAGTTGATAAGATATTTAAAGCTCGTCAAAAAGATATGACGAGCCTTTTTTATAAATTTATTTAACTTCTACAGTTGCGCCTGCTTCTTCAAGCTTCGCTTTGATTTCTTCAGCTTCTTCTTTGTCGACGCCTTCTTTAACTGCTTTTGGAGCAGCATCTGCTACTTCTTTAGCATCTTTAAGTCCAAGACCTGTGATTTCACGCACAACTTTAATAACTTTAATTTTTGATGATCCTGCATCTTCAAGAATAACATCAAATTCTGACTGCTCTTCTTCTGCAACTTCTCCGCCTGCAGCTCCTGCAGCTGCAACTGGTGCTGCCGCTGTAACACCAAACTCTTCTTCAATTGCCTTAACAAGGTCATTTAGTTCTAATACTGACATTTCTTTAACTGCTTCAATTATCTGTTCTTTAGTCATTTCTTGTTTCCTCCTAGTGTTTGTTTGTATTATCTTTAAATCTACTCGGTTCAAATATAAACGAGCCTATGCTTCTTGTTCTTCTTTTTGTTCAGAAATTGCTTTCGTTGCATATGCAAGATTGCGAATTGGCGCTTGTAACACACTAAGCAACATGGAAACAAGTCCTTCGTGGTCTGGTAGCTGTGCGAGCTCTTTAATCTGCTCGATCGAAGCTAGTTCGCCGTCAATTACTCCGCCTTTGATCTCTAATGCATCGTGATCTTTTGCAAAATTATTAATAATCTTAGCTGGTGCAATGACATCATCTTTACTAAATGCGACTGCCGTTGGTCCAACGAGCACTTCATGCAGGTCGTCCAATTCAACATTCGTAGCTGCGCGCTGTGTCATCGAGTTCTTATATACTTTATATTCAACTCCAGCTTCACGTAATTGTTTACGTAACTCTGTCACCTCGGCAACATCAAGGCCACGATAATTAACAATTACTGTTGTTTGGCTATCACGGAATCGATCTGTAATTTCTTGAACAACACCTTTTTTCTTCTCAATTACACTTGACATTATTCCACCTCCTCATTGACATTCGTCATACCCGATCAAAAATGCTTATCTCCAGCAAAACAAAAAACTCCATGTAGACATGGAGTTTTTTACAAGTCATAATCATTCATAATTATGATTTCTGTATTTAAACACCTCGGTAGGCTATTAAGCGAATATTCGCTCCTACTGTCTACGGTACAACGTATTCTTTTATAATAACGCTACTTAGTATATCGGACGTTTCTTAAACTGTCAATCCTTACTTAAGTGCGCGTGTAAAACTCGATACATCGATCTTGATTCCAGGGCCCATTGTAGAAGTAACAGCAACATTTCGCACGTACGTTCCTTTTGATGCTTGTGGTTTAATTCGAATAAGAGTTTCCATAATCGCCGTGAAATTCTCCACTAGTTGTTCATCATCAAACGAAACCTTACCAATAGGTACATGCAAGTTTGAAGCATTATCTACACGGTATTCGATTTGACCAGCTTTAATATCTTTAACTGCCTTCTCAACTTCGAATGTTACCGTACCCGTTTTCGGGTTAGGCATTAATCCTTTTGGTCCAAGGACACGGCCTAACTTACCAACCTCAGCCATCATGTCTGGCGTTGCTACAATAACGTCAAATTCAAACCAACCTTGATTGATTTTTGCAATGAGCTCGTCATCTCCAACGTAGTCTGCCCCAGCTTCTTCAGCTTCTTTTACTTTATCACCTTTAGCAAATACGAGTACTCGTTGTGTTTTACCAGTACCGTGTGGCAATACCATTGCTCCACGAATCTGCTCATCAGCTTTCTTCGGATCTACTCCTAAACGAAATGCTGCTTCAACTGTCTCGTCAAACTTTGCTTTAGACATTTTTTTCAAAACTTCAATTGCCTCTGTAATTTCATATGATTTCGCAGGGTCAACTAATTTAGCTGACTCTTGATATCTTTTACCTTTTTTAGCCATCTTATATCCTCCTTAATTGTGGTGTTAGCGGTAATACCTCCCACTTATAAAAGCACAATGCCTGATCGTACCATAGTGATAACCACGCTAAGAACACTTAATCTTTAATATCGATACCCATGCTCCGTGCAGTACCTTCTACCATACGCATTGCAGCTTCTACATCAGCGGCATTTAGATCAGCCATTTTCAGTTCTGCAATCTCTCTAACCTTATCGCGCTTAACGGTTGCAACTTTATTACGATTTGGTTCGCCTGATCCAAGGTCTATACCTGCTTCTTCCTTCAATAGAACAGCTGCAGGTGGCGTTTTTGTAATAAATGTAAATGAACGATCTTCAAATACTGTAATCTCTACTGGAATGATTAAGCCAGCTTGTTCTTGTGTTTGTGCGTTAAACTCTTTACAGAACCCCATGATATTAATACCTGCTTGACCTAATGCTGGTCCAACCGGTGGTGCAGGATTCGCTTTTCCTGCTGGAATTTGCAATTTTACTAAGTTGATTACTTTTTTAGCCACGGGACACACCTCCTTAAAGTCCGTGATGTGGTAGTAGCGGTCCCCTTAGAATTCATATAGGTCCCTCCCACTCATATTTAAACATGCCTCGACCCAAGGAAGAGGACTTGAATAACAAGAAAATTCTAGCACGTATTGTGAAACAATGCAAGTGCTTATCCTTCAATATCTTTTTAACTTACTATAATTTATCAATTTGTGAGAAATCTAATTCAACCGGTGTCTCTCTTCCGAACATGTTAACGTGAACTTTCACCATTTGTTTATCAATATCAATATGCTCGATTGTTCCAGTGAAATTAGCAAACGGACCATCTGAAACACGCACATTTTCATTTAGTTCAAAGTCAATTTGGACTACACTTTCTGATACACCCATCCGTTTTAAAACGGCATCGACTTCATCAGGCAATAATGATGTTGGTCTCGCACCTTGTCCGCTTGATCCAACAAACCCCGTCACTCCAGGTGTATTACGAACAACATACCATGAATCATCCGTCATAATCATTTCAGCTAATACATAGCCCGGGAAGAACTTCTTCATTGTCACCTTCTTCTTCCCATCTTTAATTTCTGTTTCTTCGTCTTCTGGCACGAGGACACGGAAGATCTTATCCTCCATCCCCATTGTTTCTACACGTTTCTCTAAATTTGTCTTTACTTTGTTTTCATACCCTGAATAAGTATGAATCACATACCAACTTTTATCCATTTATTAATCGGACAATTACGTTCGTCCTTGCCTCCCTTACTTTTTATAGAATCAATGATTTCATTCGAACTCTACCCGTTCGCACGATTGTAGAGACCGAACTGATGAGCAAGTAATTAAAAATACAATATTAAAAAAACCCGTTATTCCGGGTTTTTGTTAAGTTTCATATTATTTACTATTATAGTTTAATTATAACGTTATTATTCAAGAATGTCACTCAATCTACATTCTGTTTAAAACTTGCGATATGGCAAAGTCTACGATCGAGAAAAACACTGCCACAAACACAACAGTAGCGATGACAGTAATTGTATAACTGGTTAACTCTTTACCAGTTGGCCAACTCACCTTTTTCATTTCTCGTGATACGTCTTTTAAGAATTTAAAAATCTTCACTTTCTATTCCCCCACAAGATGCCAACTTATTTTGTCTCGCCATGTAATGTATGTTTTCCGCAATTTTTACAAAACTTCATAACTTCTAATCGCTCGGTTGATGTAGATGTGTTTTTACTCGTTGAATAATTCCTACTCGAGCAAACTGTACACGCGAGGACTACCTTTTTATTCATCTTTTCACCCCACTATATGGGTCTACCTTCTGTTAATGTAGCATGTAAGCTCTTTTGTGTCAATACTTCGGACATACTTGTCCATCTATAAATTAAATTCATCCAACACCAATAACTCTTCTAACTTTCGTTTCACACGTTGTAAGGCATTATCTATTGATTTGATGTGACGATTTAACTTCTTCGAAATCTCCAAATACGTGTACCCATCAATGTACAGGCGAAGGACCTTCTGTTCTAAAATACTTAAATTTTCTGATAGTTTTTCGTCTACATAACCAAACTTTTCGCGGGCCATGAGAATGGCTTGTGGATCAGTTGTTCTTTGTTCTGATAGCGTGTCTAATAGGGTGCGGTCGGATTCTTCATCATAGATCGGTTTATCTAATGATATATAAGAATTAAGTGGAATGTGCTTTTGTCTTGTCGCTGTTTTAATTGCAGTTATAATTTGTCTTGTAATACAAAGGTCAGCAAACCCTCTAAACGAGGCTAGCTTCTCTTCATCATAATCAAGAATGGCTTTATAAAGCCCAATCATCCCTTCTTGAATAATGTCTTCTCGGTCTCCACCAATCAAGAAATAAGTTTGTGCCTTTCCCCAAACAACACCTTTATATTTTTGAATTAAACATTCTAATGCTTGACTATTTCCTTGATCAATAAGCTGAAGTAACTCTTCATCAACAAGTAAGCGCATTCTCTTATAAGCGCCGTTAACTTCTTTAACTTTCGTCAAGTATGATTCCCCCCCTGTCGCTACGTTTATCAATTTGAACAGATTATACAGTAAGCGTTATCAGAACTCAACAGCGAAATGGAGAAGTAATGAGCTAACGTTTGATCTCTAAGCTCATTTACTTCCGTCTCCTCCACTTTTCAAACGTCTGTAAAACACTTTCATTTAATGGGATTTTTATTTGTGGTTGGCTCTTTTTTTGAGTTATGATTTTATAATCAATTTCCCTTACAATGCTTTCAACTTCAACTAATAATTCCCGTGCTGATTTACGTAATGCCCCTCGCCCAAAAGTAATACGTTGCTCCATATAGTCTGATGTAGCAACATAAACTTGATTCATTGCATTTTTATATGTCGTCACTATTTTTTCAATACATTCATCTGCTGTTTCATTTTTCTTCGTATAAATGACTTCAATTTTATATGCTTCTTGCTTACTCTCCATTCCTGGAACAAATTGTGCATCAAATATGACAATGACACGAACTCCTGTATAAGCTTGGTAATCTGCCATATATTCAACTAAACGATCACGAGCCTGTCCTAAGTCCGCTTTTTTTAATTCCTTTAGATCATCCCATGAACCGATCACATTATAACCATCAACAATTAAGTAATCCATGTCTACTTCTCAAGAGGATGACGTTTTCGATACACTTCGTATAATAATAAGCTACTTGCAACAGAAGCATTTAATGACGAAACCTGTCCTTTCATAGGGAGGCTTACGGTCCAATCACAACTATCTTTAACCAAGCGCCCCATTCCTCTGCCTTCATTTCCAACGATTAATGCAATTGAAGTTTCACCATCAAGCGAGCGATAATCTTCTGTCCCCTCTGCCTCAGTTCCTACAATCCATACGTTTCGCTCTTTCAATTCATCGATCACATCAACAATATTGGTTACTCGTACAACCGGAACATGTTCAATGGCTCCTGCCGATGTTTTAGCCACGGCCGCAGTCAAACCAACTGAACGCCTCTTTGGAATGATCACTCCATGTGCACCTGTAGCATGGACGGTCCTTAAAATAGAGCCCAAATTATGCGGATCTTCAAGTTCATCTAAAATAATAAAGAACGGTGCTTCACCACATTCGTCAGCTCGCTCAAATAAGTTTTCTAATGAAGCATACTGATATGCTGCTACATAAGCCACCACACCTTGATGATTCCCATCACTTAACTGGGTCAACCTACTCTTTGGAACTTTTTGTACAATCGTACCCGCCTTTTTACTTAGTTCCTCGAGCTGTCGTTGTGTCCTTTGATTTACTTGTTCAGAAACCATCACTTTGTTTACAGAACGACCAGATTTTAATGCTTCAACAACAGGATTCCTACCGATAATTAATTCTTCGCTCATTTCATACATCCCTTTCTTCCACAAAATCGACTGCATTCATTAGCAATTCGGCTAGCCGTTCATCATTTCCCAGTAAATAATGGTACCCAATAAGTGCTTCAAAGCCTGAGCTTAATCGATATATTTGTACACTTGTATTTTTAGGTACAGATCCTGACTTGGCATTTCTTCCTCTTTTAACAACACGTTCTTCTTCATACGTTAAGTAAGTCCCATCAAGCCAGGCCATGACAACAGCAGATTGTGCCTTCGCTGAAACAAATGTAACAGCTTGTTGATGAAGTTCATTCGGCTTTACTTGACCACTTTGGATCAAATGTTGGCGAATGTGTAACTCATAAACAGCATCACCGATATAAGCAAGCGCCAAACTTTTCATTTGCTTTACATCCGTAGCCTTCATTAGCCTCTTCTCCAACGAATTCCTTGGACAGTGTCTTCTAACAAAATGTTTTTTTCGGTAAGTTCTTCACGTATTTCATCAGCACGTGCAAAATCTTTGTTTTTTCTAGCCGCTGTTCTTTCCTGTATCAAGGCTTCTACTTCCTCTGCAAGTATTTCTTCGCCTTCTTCCATTTCAATACCAAGTACGTCAAGAAACAATAAAATAGACTCCTGAAAAGATTGGATCACTTTTGTAGATGTTTGCTTAGACTCCAAATATAGATTAGCTTCTCTTGTGACATCAAATAGTACGGAGATCGCATTCGCTGTATTAAAGTCATCATTCATAGCTGCCTCAAAGTCTTTCTTAAACCCAGCACTTTTCTCTAACCAATGCTCATCATTCCCAGCTAGATCCAAACTGGATTCTTTACGATGTGCCAGATTTGTGTATGCCGTTTTAATCCGATCATAACTATTTTTAGCACCTGCGAGTAATTGATCCGTGAAATTAATCGGATTGCGGTAATGCACACTTAACATAAAGAAGCGAATGACACTTGGTTGATGCGAATCGATTAAATCTCTCGCTAAAACAAAGTTTTCCAGAGATTTCGACATTTTCTCATCATCAATATTCATATAGCCATTATGCATCCAATAATGAGCGAACGGTTTTTCATTTAAGGACTCAGACTGAGCAATTTCATTTTCATGATGGGGAAAAGCTAGATCTTGACCACCTGCATGAATATCAATTGTTTCTCCTAAATATTTTTTCGCCATCGCTGAACATTCGATATGCCAACCAGGTCGCCCCTTTCCCCACGGTGAATCCCATGCGACTTCACCTTGTTTCGCTTTTTTCCACAAGGCAAAATCAAGTGGATCTTCTTTATTCTCGCCAATCTTGATTCTCGCACCAGATCGAAGTTCATCAATCGATTGATCAGACAGCTTCCCATACTCGTCGAATGCGCGTGGTTTAAAATACACATCTCCTTCAACCTCATATGCGACATCTTTATTGATGAGTCCTTTCACGAAGTCGATAATCTCCTCCATTGTTTCTGTCACACGTGGATGATGTGTTGCTTCCTTCACACCTAATGCTTTCACATCTTCAAGATACGCATCGATAAATCGATTTGTCACAACGGACATATCTTCACCTAACTCATTGGCAGTAGCAATAATCTTATCATCCACATCGGTAAAGTTTAATACATAATTAACTTCATACCCTTTATATTCAAAATAACGTCTAACTGTGTCGAACACAATCGCAGGGCGAGCATTTCCAATATGAATATAATTATATACGGTTGGCCCACATACGTATATCCCTACTTTATTCTCTTGAATCGGAATGAACGTTTCTTTTTCTCTTGTTAGTGTGTTATAAATTTGGATTGTCATCTTTTTTCTCCTTTGCTAATTTTTGCACTTCCAGTTTAAGTGACTCAATTTCCGCCTGTAGTTTTTCACAACGTTCCTCAATTGGATCAGGCATAATATGGTGATCTAGATCCGTGCGAACCTTTTTACCATTTTGAACGACAACACGCCCCGGAATACCGACTACTGTTGAGTGGTCTGGTACATCTTTCAGAACAACAGATCCCCCACCAACCTTTGAACTTTCTCCAATTGTAATGGAGCCAAGCACTTTAGCACCTGTTGCGATTAAAGCATTGTCCTTTACTGTCGGATGTCTCTTTCCTTTTTCATGTCCAGTTCCACCTAAAGTAACTCCTTGATATAAGGTAACATTATTGCCAATTTCACAGGTCTCTCCAATGACAACACCCATCCCATGGTCGATGAAGAATCTCCTACCTATTTTAGCTCCGGGATGGATTTCAATCCCTGTAAAAAATCGACTCAATTGCGAAATGGCACGCGCTATAAAAAATAATCTCCGTTTAAAAAATACATGGGCAATCCGATGCGCCCAGATAGCGTGTAATCCTGAATATGTTAAGAACACTTCAAAGTAGGTCCGTGCTGCAGGATCCTGCTTAAATACCGTGTCCATATCTTCCTTCATGCGTCTAAAAATTCCCATTTGATTTATCCTAACCTCCTTGTTTCCATGCCTATGCATATAAATAGAGAAGCGCCCCTGTGTAATTAACTACACAGAGGCGCTTCTCACGCGGTTCCACTCTGTTTGGAGGTTTGTTCATCCCCCAACTTCATCACTCTTAACGGGAGTGAGTCGCTGTCATGTACATTTCTTCCATCACAGACTCAAAGGGGCATTTTCGGAAACAATTCTTAAAATCACTCACAGCCAAGGTGATTCTCTCTGGATAAGATATTCGTAGCCTACTTTTCCTTTTTAACGTTCGATTATTGTATATATATACTATATGATAGATTCAATCATTTGTGAATAAATTAAGCTTCTAATTCTCTTAATACTTTATCAAGCCGAGCAAGAATAACTGGCTTACCGATTAATTCGATTGCCTTAGGTAATTCAGGTCCGTTTGTTTGACCTGTCGTTGCCACCCGGATCGGCATGAATAACTTTTTACCCCGGTGTTTTGTTTCCTTTTGAGTTGCTCTAATCTCCATTTTGATAGCTTCATTATCAAAAGCATCAAGATGGATTAGTTTATCAGTAAATACTTGCAATACTTCAAGTACTTGTTCACCTTGTAGGACCTCTTTTGCCGCTTCGTCATAATCAACGTCTTCTTTAAAGAATAAGTCCGTTAATTCGACAATCTCCGCACCATATCCAAGCTGATCTTTATACAAAGAGATCACATCTTCAATCCAAACCTTTGTCGATTCATCCATATCTTCGGTTACTCTGCCCGCTTTTATTAAATGTGGCATCGTTAAGTCAATAACTTCTTGAAGATCGACCGCTTTTATATATTCACCATTCATCCATTTTAACTTCTGAGGATCAAAAACAGCTGCTGATGTTGATAACCGTTCAGGATCAAAGATCTCAATCAATGTTTCTTTATCAAAGATCTCTTCTTCACCAACGGGCGACCAACCTAATAATGTAATAAAGTTAAAGATAGCCTCAGGCAAGTATCCTAAATCATGATATTGTTCAATGAATTGTAAAATATGCTGGTCCCGTTTGCTTAATTTCTTACGGTCCTCATTTAAAATTAATGTCATATGTCCAAATTTTGGTGGTTCCCAACCTAATGCATCATAAATCATCATTTGCCGAGGCGTGTTAGAAATATGTTCTTCTCCACGAAGCACATGTGTGATAGCCATTAGGTGATCATCAACTACAACAGCAAAGTTATATGTCGGGATACCATCCTTTTTAACGATAACCCAGTCCCCAAAATCACTTGACTCAAATGTAATATTCCCACGAACAATATCAGGAAATGTATATGATTTATTCGCTGGTACCCTGAATCGAACGCTCGGCTCCCGGCCCTCTGCTTTAAAAGCGGCAATTTGTTCTGGTGATAACTGGCTATGTGCACCTGAATATTTCGGTACTTCCCCATTTGCTCGTTGTTGTTCACGTTCCGCCTCTAACTCTTCTGCTGTCATATAACATTCATATGCTAGGTCACGCTCAAGTAAATCAGCAACATACTTTTCGTACAAGTCAAGACGCTCTGTTTGGCGATAGGGACCATAATCACCACCGATATCAGGCCCCTCATCCCAATCAATTTTCAACCATTTTAAAAACTCAAGCTGGCTTTCCTCGCCACCTTCTACATTTCGCATTGTATCCGTGTCTTCCGTGCGGATAATAAACTTCCCATTATAATGTTTTGTATATAAATAATTAAATAACGCTGTACGCGCATTCCCTATATGTAAGTCGCCTGTAGGGCTCGGCGCGTAACGTACACGAACATCCTTCGTCATCATTGTTCCCCTCTCTATTAAACCAAAAAAACATACTCCTACGGTATAGCAAAAAGCGATAACATAGCATGTTATCACTTTTTAATATTACGATCACTGCTCTCTATATGTTATACCCTTTTTATTGTGCTTTTTCAAGTAATTTTGGTTTTGCAAAGATCATACGTCCTGCCGATGTTTGTAAAACACTTGTAATGAGTACTTCAATTGTTTTACCAATATAGTCTCTACCTTCCTCAACGACAATCATTGTACCATCATCTAGATAAGCAATCCCTTGTTTTTGCTCTTTTCCATCTTTGATAACCTGTACAACCAATTCTTCCCCTGGCAAAACAACGGGTTTAACTGCATTTGCTAAATCATTAATGTTAAGCACGGTAACACCTTGGAAATCAGACACTTTATTTAAGTTAAAGTCATTCGTAACCAGAATGCCATCCAATACCTTCGCTAATTTTATCAATTTACTATCTACTTCCGGAATATCCTCAAAGTCACCTTCGTATATTTCTACCTCGACAGGTAGCTCCTTTTGAATACGATTGAGAATGTCCAAGCCACGACGGCCACGATTACGCTTTAGAACATCTGACGAATCAGCGATATGCTGCAATTCTCCTAAAACAAACTGTGGGATAACAATAGGCCCTTCCAAAAACTTTGTTTGACAAATATCCGCTATACGTCCATCAATAATTACACTCGTATCCAATACTTTTGGTTTAGACCTAAACGCCTTCTTACCCGCATCTTCTTCAACAAGCTCCTGTTTAAACTTTTCTTTCCGATTCAAATTAACTAAGTTTGTAAACTCTTCTCTACGTCTAAAACCAACTTGAAAACCTAAATACCCGAGTAAAACAGTTAAAAATAACGGAACAACTTGAGATACAATTTTCAAATTAATTTCTTGTATCGGTAGATTAATAAAATAAGCAATTAATAAACCAAGAACTAAACCTAAACTTCCAAAAAATAAATCCCCAACTGGGACTTTAATGAGCCCGTCTTCAATCCACCTTAGGAAATCGACAATATTGTCTACCAATAAATATGAAATAAGAAATAGTATAATGGCACCTAAAGCAGATCCAAAATATGAAGATGTCACCCAGCCTGCCTCTGTAATATTTAACAACCTAATAAATCCTGGACCATATAAGAAACCGACAGTCCCTCCGATAACAATAAAAAGTAAATGAACAATTTTTTTCATTTAGATTGTCACCTCCTATTCCTTATTATTACCTATAAAACCAATTTATAATCATAACATCTCAAATAAATAATAGCATAGCTATAAAAAACAGTCAATTCAGTAAAAGTAAGATTTTATCATATTCTAACTTAATTGTCAATTCCGTTATTTGGCGGAATATTCACATTAATTGGTAACTAGGCTGATTATAGCGAAAGTATCGTATCTTTACGTTACGACCCCAATTTTCAATGCTTCTTGCACCGTATTGACACCGACTACATCAATCGATTTCGGTGGTGTCCATCCATCTAGATTATTTTTAGAACAAATCACACGTTTAAAACCTAGTTTCGCCGCTTCCTGTACGCGTTGTTCAATTCGCGAAACCCGTCTAATCTCACCTGTAAGTCCCACTTCACCGATAAAAATGTCTTCTGCTCTTGTCGGCTGATCACGGAAACTGGAAGCAATACTGATCGCTATGGCTAAATCGATAGCAGGTTCATCTAATTTTACTCCACCTGCCACTTTGATATAGGCATCTTGGTTTTGCAACATTAAACCAACTCGCTTTTCTAATACGGCCATTAATAATGGGACACGATTACTATCCACCCCTGTCGCCATGCGCCTTGGGTTTCCAAAACTAGACGGAGAGATTAAAGCTTGAATCTCCACCAGAACAGGTCTCGTTCCCTCCATGGAGGCTACAACCGTAGATCCAGATGCACCTTGGGATCTTTCTTCTAGAAAAATCTCCGAAGGGTTTAATACTTCCCTTAGCCCTTCTTCTTTCATCTCAAAGATTCCCATTTCATTCGTACTTCCGAAGCGGTTTTTCACACCACGTAAAATTCGATACGTATGGTGTCTTTCTCCCTCGAAATAAAGTACAGCATCAACCATATGCTCAAGCATTCTTGGTCCCGCGATAGCACCTTCTTTTGTAACATGTCCTACAAGAAAGATCGGTATACCATAGGTTTTAGCTATTTTCATAAACTCTGACGTAGATTCTCGGACCTGGGTAACACTTCCCGGTGCACTTGTTACTTCCTCGCGAAACATGGTCTGAATGGAATCAATAATAACTAATGACGGCTTTGACTCCTTAATATGTTGGACAATATCGAATACATTTGTTTCTGCTAAAACATAGAGTAAATCTGCGGTTATTCCGAGGCGATCAGCACGTAGCTTCGTTTGCTGTGTTGATTCCTCACCCGAGACATATAATACGGGCAATTTCTTTTCTGCTAATGAAGCTGATATTTGCAAAAGGAGTGTGGATTTCCCAATACCGGGGTCTCCACCAATTAAGACGAGTGAACCTGGCACAACCCCACCACCTAAAACCCGATTAAATTCCTTAATCGATGTTGTAATCCGGGGGGAATTCTCCGATGCGATCGCTGTGATCTTTTCTGGCTTACTCCCACTTTGTAAGCCGCCAGACGTAAGGTGGTTAGCCTTATTTGAGGCAATATACTCTTCCACTAGTGTGTTCCAACTATTACAACCTGGACACTTTCCCATCCATCTGGCTGATTCATAAGCACACTCTTGGCATACATGCTTTGTTTTTCGTTTTGCCACACAACCCAATCCCTTCACATAGATTAATTATACACGATAAACATAACCACTACGTTACAGTGTTCTTTCAATTCAATGAATAAATTTCCTAAGTTATGCCACAAAGTCGCCATAAATAAGCATTCTTTATATGAGAAAAAGCTAGAGGGGTTTCTTCCTTCTAGCTTTTTCTAATTCTCTTATTCCACCATAAACTTCTTGCTAAGGCAAAATCGTAATCTCACCTTGTGTACTTAAGCCGATTTTCACTTTCTTCTCCTTGCTAATTGTTCCTTTAAGCAACTCTTCCGATAATAAGTCTTCAACATGCTTTTGGATCGCACGACGTAATGGTCGAGCCCCATACTCTGGGTCAAAGCCCTCTTTAGCAATCTTCTCGATCGCTTTATCTGTAATGGAGAAGTCAATATCAAGCCCTGCTAAACGTTCTTTTAAGTCGATGAGCATTAATTCGACAATATCCTTCATATGCTTTTTCTCTAATGAATGGAAAACGATGGTTTCGTCAATTCGGTTTAGGAACTCTGGCCTAAAGACCTTCTTCATCTCATCCGTAACTTTTGTTTTCATATCTGAGTATTCTTGATCTTTTTCACCAAGATTAAACCCTACATATTTATTCCGTTGTAATTCACTTGCCCCAACATTCGACGTCATAATTAAAATCGTATTTCTAAAATCAACGACACGGCCTTTCGAATCCGTCAAGCGCCCGTCCTCTAGAACTTGCAAGAGAATATTAAATACTTCGGGATGTGCCTTTTCAACTTCATCTAGTAAAACAACTGAATATGGCTTCCTGCGGACTTCTTCTGTTAATTGGCCACCTTCTTCATACCCAACATATCCCGGTGGCGATCCAACAAGACGTGAAGTTGCGTGTTTTTCCATATACTCAGACATATCGATACGAATCATTGACTCCTCTGCACCAAACATTACTTCTGCTAATGTGCGAGCAAGTTCTGTTTTTCCAACACCGGTAGGACCGAGGAAGATAAATGAACCTATAGGCCGTTTTGGATCTTTCAATCCTGCCCGAGCCCGGCGAATCGCTTTGGAGATTGCTGTGACCGCCTCGCCCTGACCAATAATTTGATTGTGCAATGTTTCTTCCATATTTAACAAGCGGTCTTTTTCCCCTTTTGTTAATCTGGAAACTGGCACACCCGTCCAGACAGAGACAACACTCGCAATATCTTCTACTGTTACTTCGGAATCTTCCTGCCCTTGTCTTTCCTTCCAGCGTTCTTTCGTCTTCTCTAATTCTTCCCTTAACCCTTGTTCAGAATCTCTTAAGGAGGCTGCCTTCTCAAATTCCTGACTTTGAACAGCGGCATCCTTTTCTTTACGAACTTCATCTAGTTTATGTTCCAATTCTTTCAAATTAGGTGGAACCGTATAAGATTGTAGTCGTACTTTTGACCCTGCTTCATCAATTAAATCGATTGCTTTATCTGGTAGAAATCGATCCGTTATATAACGTTCTGATAAATGAGCTGCAGCTTCAATCGCATCATCCGTAATCTTCACTCGGTGATGAGCTTCATAACGGTCACGCAACCCTTTTAGAATCTGAACAGTCTCATCCAATGTAGGTTCATCGACTTGAATGGGTTGAAATCTTCGCTCTAGTGCCGCATCCTTCTCGATATACTTACGGTATTCGTCAATTGTTGTTGCTCCAATACACTGCAACTCTCCACGAGAAAGTGACGGTTTTAATATGTTCGAGGCATCAATCGCACCTTCCGCCCCACCCGCACCAATTAATGTGTGTAATTCATCGATAAATAAAATAACGTTCTCTGCTTGGCGAATTTCATCCATTACTTTCTTCAGGCGATCTTCAAATTCACCACGGTATTTAGTCCCTGCAACAACAGTCCCCATATCGAGTGTCATGACTCGTTTATCCCTTAATGTCTCCGGAATTTCATTATTAACAATTTGCTGTGCTAATCCTTCTGCTACTGCCGTCTTTCCAACCCCTGGCTCACCAATTAATACAGGGTTGTTTTTTGTACGACGGCTTAAAACTTGGACAACACGTTCGATTTCTTTGTCCCGCCCAATAACCGGATCAACATTTCCTTCTCTTGCACTAGCCGTTAAATCCTTTGCAAGTGAATCAAGTGTTGGTGTGCTTGCATTAGAGGCTTGCCCACGTCCTTGCCTTCCTGCCTGAGCCTCATTGCTTCCTAATAGTTGTAGCACTTGCTGTCTCGCTTTATTTAAACTCACTCCTAAGTTACTTAAAACACGAGCAGCGACTCCCTCACCTTCACGGATTAACCCAAGTAGGATATGTTCCGTTCCTACATAAGAATGTCCTAACTTCCTCGCCTCGTCTTGCGATAATTCAACTACCTTCTTTGCACGTGGTGTGTAATGGATTGTTTTCATCGGCTCTTTGCCCACACCGATTAACTTTTCAACTTCTTCTTGTATTTTAGGTATTTCCAATTCTAATGCCTGCAGTGCTTTCGCAGCAATTCCATCTCCCTCACGAATGAGGCCTAATAAAATGTGTTCTGTACCAATATTATTATGATTGAGTCGAACCGCTTCCTCTTGTGATAACGCCAATACCTTCTGTGCTCTCTCTGTAAAACGTCCAAACATCATATATAATTCCTCCTACCTACTCGTTTTCTAATTCTAAACGTTCGCGAATTAGTGTCGCCCGTAATACATCTCGTTCACTTGCCGTCAAATCCTTTTCCGCATAATGCTGCAGAAATCCTGGTTGCGTAAGAATCATAAGTTCATTTAATATACTTTGTGATACATTTTCAATCACACCTAGATCAATACCCAGACGAACATTTGATAAACAGGTTGCTGCTTCTTTAGATTCTATAATCCGACTATATGCTAAAATACCATAGGAACGATATATTCGATTTTCTAAGCCAATTGCAGAGTTATCTAATAATCTATTTCGAGCATTTCGCTCATGCTCGATTAATTGCCCAACAACACTTTGTAAGTCCTCGACGATATCATTTTCAGACTTCCCTAATGTAATTTGATTGGATATTTGAAAGATGTTCCCCATCGCTTCGCTACCTTCACCATAAATCCCTCTTACAACAAAGCCCAATTGATTAATCGCGGGCAACATTCTGTTAAGTTGTTTAGATAATACGAGTGCAGGTAGATGAATCATAACTGAAGCCCTCATCCCAGTTCCTACATTAGTAGGACAACTAGTTAAATAACCTTTCGCTTCATCAAATGCATAATTGACCTTTTCTTCTAACCAATCATCGAATTTGAATGCTTCATCGAGTGCCTTTTTCAATTGGAATCCTGGGTAATAAAGTTGTATTCGAATATGATCTTCTTCATTAATCATCACTGACACTTGCTCATTTTCAGCGATCAATGATCCAGCTGTCTTTACATGCTTTGCTAAATGCGGACTAATTAAATGTTTTTCTACTAAGACACGTCTTTCAATGGGTGTTAATTCACTAAGCATAATAAACTTAAAGTTTTCATATGTTTCAAATGTTTTACTTTCATATTCCGCTTGAATGAAACTCCGAATATCTTCTAATTCACCTACATCCGCAATGATTGGAAAAGGCACCTTAGCGAAGTTGCGCGCAAGTCGAATACGGCTGCTTAAAACAATATCACTATCAGGGCCATCATGACGCATCCACGGGCTAATCGCTTTATCCATAAAATTTTGTAATGTCATATATCATCACCTGGTCCTGCCTGATATTGTTGAGTTTCAAGATCTTTAATTTCGTCTCGGACAATGGCCGCCTCTTCAAAAGCTTCCTGTTCTATTAAATCTTGCAATTTAGTACGGTAAGTTTCCAATTGCTTCTTTGTATGTAAATTGACACCTTTCCGTTTGGGTATCTTTCCATGATGTTTAACATTACCACTATGAACACGCCGGAGAATGGGATCAAGACGTCCAGAGAAGGTTCGATAACATTCAGCACATCCGAATTTTCCGATTCGCTTAAATTCAGTAAATGTTAATTTACATTTACTACATTGTAATTCTTCTTGCTGTTTCATTGTATTACCCTCAGGGTTATTCAATTTGTTTATATCAAAATTAAACAGGCCACTTAATAAATTATGGAGCGAATAACCCTCTTCTGGATGTGTCATATATCCTTTTTCCTTTGCACATGTTTCACATACATTTACTTCCGCCTTAGTACCTTGAATGATTTGTGTAAAATGAAGTGTTGCAGGACGTTGATGACACTCTTGACATTTCATCATTTACTTCCCCCTTACTTGTCTAAATACTTTAAAGTAGTAAGCATAGCGGTTAAAACACGAGCACGCACCTCATCACGTAAAGGTAAATTAAATGCTAATGTATTGCGGTCTATTGCACTAAGCATAATTCTTTCTTCACGCTCCGTAATAACACCTTTCTCCAAGAGTCTCTCAAGTACATCGACTGCTCCCTGTTGCTCTACCTTCGGATTAATCATCATAATTAAATCATCAATTAGTGCTGATTCATCTTGATGTTCAATTCGATGAATACGAATATACCCGCCACCGCCTCGCTTACTCTCTATTATATACCCTTTTTCGATTGTAAAGCGTGTATTTATTACATAATTAATTTGCGATGGTACACATTGAAATTGATCTGCAATTTCATTGCGCTTAATCTCAATCATATTTTGCCCCTGTGCTTGTAATATTTCCTTTAAATACCGCTCAATAACATCGGTAATATTGCTCATAAACTCTCCACCCCTAATTCTTCGGACTAGATGTTTTTATTGACTTTGACTATCTTTGACTTTAACTTTTATTATACGGAAATAAATTATAGTTGCAAACAACTTGTTCTTTATATAGTAGACAAAAAAGGGAAAATCAAAACATTTTATAATCTTTTCATATATTTAATGAATTTCATAATCCCTATTTATAGCTATATCGCTCTGATAGTAGTGATATAGCTGGTTACGGTAATTATGAAACTCATTCATATTGATTAATCTTTTGCTATTTTTATACTATGCGCATAAGATCAGAAATAGTCAAAATGATATAGGATAGATCGAGTAGGTGGGAGTGGTTAACTCCCGACCTCTCACACCAGGCGGTTCAATTAAGATTGTTGACGTAAAATTTCATAACGTGTTGATAAGCTTCGGAGCCCTTGGGAATTCCAATAGGAATTCCCAAGGGTTCTGTGTA
>DATGSG010000021.1:0-19561 GCA_035302925.1 Virgibacillus sp.
AGAGTTTGTTGTCCATGATATTAGAGTAATTGATGGAAACAATGGACTGTTTGTAGCAATGCCGTCCAAACGTACTCCAGACGGTGAATTCCGAGACATTGCACACCCTATTAATTCCAATACGCGTGCAAAGATCCAAGAGGCAGTGTTAGAAGAATATCGGGTTGAAGGTGAAGTTGAAAGTGAGTTTGAAGAAGCTGGTGTTTCATAAATAAAGTAATTAAAAGGACTAATTCATTTGAATTAGTCCTTTTTTGGGTTGTGCGCTAGCATAGGTATAATCGATTAGGTGAAAGATCTGGGCTATGAAGAGAGAAGTGTCTGTCGGTCCCTTCGCCTTGATTATTTAATGGGTCAATTGATTCACACATCTGTTTTGTTCCACCACCAAATGTGAGAGGAGTGTGTGAATTGCGTTAAGTATTTCTCGATTCTATGCTTGATTTGTTGAAATTCAGTGGCTTTTAAGATATATTCATTATTGATAAATAGAATGGAGGTTACTTCATGGTGAAACGTTTTGCTGTTATTCTGGCAGCGGGTCAAGGTACGAGAATGAAGTCAAAACTTTATAAAGTTCTTCACCCTGTTGTTGGACGTCCGATGGTCCAACATGTCGTCGACCATTTACAAGCTGTTCAATTTGATCAGCTGATAACGGTTGTTGGTCATGGTGCTGAACAAGTGATTGAGAAGATCGGTAATCAAAGTGAATTTGTAATCCAGGACAAACAACTGGGAACGGGACATGCTGTACTGCAGACAGAAGATTTGTTAGGAAATGAAGAAGGAACGACAATTGTCGTCTGTGGAGATGCCCCCCTCATTACGAGTGAAACATATAAAGCACTTTTAGATTACCATGAACAAGAAGGGGCAATGGCAACCGTTCTTACCGCTAAAACTTCTGATCCGGCAGGATATGGCAGAATTATTCGTAATGAAAGTAATCAAGTTGAGCGGATTGTTGAACATAAAGATGCGAATGAAGAAGAATTACTGATAACTGAAACAAATGCAGGTACGTATTGCTTCGATAACAGAGCCTTATTTGCAGCATTGAAAAATGTTTCAAATGATAATGCACAAGGTGAGTATTATCTACCGGATGTCATTGAAATTTTACGTAGCCAATCACAAAAAGTGAGTGGTTTTCTGACAACAGATTTTGATGAAACGATTGGAATTAATGATCGTGTCACTCTTGCACAGGCTGAAAAAATAATGAAGCGAAAGATTAATGAACAACATATGCGTAACGGGGTAACGATTATCGATCCTGATCATACATATATTGGTCTAGATGTTACAATTGCTCAAGATGTCATTATTCAGCCAGGCACCATGATTACTGGAGTAACATCGATTGCATCCGATGCCGAGATTGGGGTAGGTACGGAAATTGATAATTGTACAATCGAAGAATCTGCGGTTATTAGTCATAGTGTTTTAAAAGATAGCCACATTGGTAAGCAAGCAGTTGTCGGGCCATATGCTAACATTAGACCTGAATCGACGATTGGAGATCATGCTAAAGTTGGTCATTTTGTCGAGGTGAAAAAGTCTACAATTGGTAATAATAGTAAAGTTCCCCATTTAAGTTATATTGGGGATGCGGAAATCGGTAGGAATGTCAATGTTGGTTGTGGTACAATTACAGTGAACTATGATGGAAAAGATAAATATGCAACCGAAATTGGTGACCATGCATTTATTGGCTGCAATACGAACTTAATCGCTCCTGTCACAATTGGCGAAAATTCATATGTAGCAGCAGGGTCTACGATTAATAAAGATATACCTAGTGAGGCATTAGGCATTGCTAGAGCTAGACAGGTGAATAAACTAGGCTACGCAAGAAGAGTAAAAAATCAAAAAAAAGACTAACGGAGGTTTCATTTTTATGATAGCAGGCTATGAAGATCAATCTTTGAAAGTGTTTAGCTTGAATTCTAATCATGCATTAGCAGAAGAAATCGCCAATCATATTGGTACAACTCTAGGTGAATGCACGGTTTCTAAGTTTAGTGATGGGGAGATTCAGATCAATCTTGAAGAAAGTATTCGTGGTTGCGATGTGTATGTTGTACAATCAACATCAGAACCTGTTAACCTCAACATTATGGAGTTACTGATTATGATTGATGCTTTGAAGCGTGCTTCAGCAAGATCAATTAATATTGTGATGCCTTATTATGGTTATGCGAGACAGGATCGTAAAGCACGTTCAAGAGAGCCTATCACAGCTAAGCTAGTTGCAGATTTATTAGAAACAGCTGGTGCAACAAGAGTGATTGCACTCGATTTACACGCACCACAAATTCAAGGATTTTTTGATATGCCAATCGATCATTTGCAAGGTGTGCCTATTTTATCTGATTACTTCAAGGAGAAGGCCCTTGAGAATCTTGTTATTGTGTCACCTGATCATGGTGGTGTTACACGTGCACGTAGGATGGCAGATCGATTGAAAGCCCCACTTAGTATTATTGATAAGCGTAGACCGCGTCATAATGTGGCGGAGGTTATGAACATTATCGGGGATGTCGAAGGGAAGACAGCAATATTAATTGATGATATCATAGATACTGCGGGAACGATTACCGTTGCGGCAGATGCATTAATGGAGCGCGGTGCTAAAGAAGTATATGCTTGTTGTACACATCCTGTTTTATCTGGTCCTGCTGTTGAGCGAATCGAAAACTCATCAATTAAAGAGTTAATTATTACGAATACCATTCAGCTACCGGAAGAAAAACGTTCAGAAAAGATCACTCAATTATCTGTTGCACCACTGTTAGCAGATGCGATTACGCGGATTCATGAATTGAAATCTGTAAGTATTCTCTTCGATTAAAGTTAATTGGAACTTTAATCGTACGGGATGATGACATTGATATTTTATCTTAGCCTGCTTCCTTACGATTAATAGTGAGCTGGCAGAAGTTAAATTAGATGATATAATGAATGAAGGAAAAATTCGAAATGGCTTATATATTAAGTCAAAGAACGTTTTCCAAACTAATTGGAGGGTAATGGAATATGGCAGTAAAACTTAAGGCAACACAAAGAGAAGATTTAAGAAGTTCAGTAACGAAAGAACTAAGAGAAAGTGGATTTGTACCAGCCGTTATTTACGGAAAAGATAAAGAGTCAAAGGCAATTCAGGTAAATAATCTTGAACTGATTAAGACAGTTCGTGATGAAGGAATTAACGCAATTATATCGTTAGAAATTGAAGGCGATAAAACGGCACAGGTTATGTTACATGAATACCAAATGCATACACTTAAAGATGAGATCATTCATGCCGACTTCTATGTTGTTGACTTAACTGAAGAAATGGATGTTGAAGTACCACTTCGTTTAGATGGAGAAGCACAGGGTTCAAAAGATGGTGGAACGTTACAACAGCCATTTTATGTACTTCAAGTACGTGCGATACCTAGTAAAATACCTGAGGAGATTACAGTTGATATCTCTGCACTAGAGATTGGGGATAACTTAACAGTTGCTGATCTGCCAGTATCCGAAGACTATCAATTTACGGATGAATCAGACACGACGGTTGCAATCGTATTACCTCCTGAGGCTGAAGAACCTGAAGAGGATGCAGAAGAAGCAGACTTAAGCGTTGAGCCTGAAGTTATTGGCGCTGACGAAGACGAGGAAGAAGAAGATTAAGTTTTGCATTAATTAAATAAGACAAGAGCAACCCTCCTTTAAGATGCATGTCTTTTGACTCTTATGAGGAGGGATTGTTCTATTCATAAGTAATAACAGATCACTTTAAAAAGGAAGAAGAAAATGAAGTGTATAATCGGTTTAGGTAATCCAGGCAGAAAATATAAAAAAACACGTCATAATATTGGATTTATGGTCATTGAAGAGTTATTACAACGTCATCATTGGAAATTAAATCAGACTAAATTTAACGGGAAATATGCACTTGAAAATTTGAATGGGGAAAGGGTCGTACTGCTCAAACCTCAAACATTTATGAATTTGTCAGGTGAAGCAATAAAACCACTTCTTGAGTTTTATAAAATAGACATCAAAGATATTCTCATCGTGTATGATGACCTCGATTTACCAACAGGCAAGATTAGGTTAAGGGAAAAGGGTGGGCACGGCGGACACAATGGAATTCGGTCAACAATCGATCAATTAGGAACAAAAGAGTTTAAACGCCTTAGAATAGGTGTCGGAAGACCAGTTGGGCATACACCTGTGGTTAACCATGTCCTGGGACCTTTTACAAAGTCGGAAAGGGATGAAGCTGACTTAAGTATTCAAAAGTCGGCAGATGCTTGTGAGGCTTGGTTGAAAAAGCCATTTGTTGATGTGATGAATGAATTTAATCAGTAGCATAGGCATAGTATGTTATGATAAAGATAGTTAACAGATTTCGTGAAAACGAATTCTTCATATCCAAAGTAGAGGTTGGCATGTATAAAGATCCGCCATTCGGATAAACTTTAAGATACCCTATGTTATCTGAGGAGGATTTTATATGTCGATTGTCTATAAATGTAAACACTGTGGACATGTTATCGGGCAATTAAATCAACATGTGCTACATACATCAATCTTGGGATGGGATCAGTTAACAAATGAGGATAAGATGAATATGATTCATTATCAGAAAAATGGAGATGTTCATATTCAAGCGATTTGTGAGAACTGTGAAGAATCTTTAGGACAGCATCCACAATATCATGAATTAGACTTCTTCATCCAATAACATATACGTAAGAAAAGCTTTGGTTTTTAAACCAAAGCATTTTTGCGCTTATATGTTTAGGATCAGGAGAGTATGGAAGAAGTCTGTTTAATTTGAGGCTATTTTATGATACGTATTTTTAAGAAAGATTGTTTGTTTATATATACATGGGGGTTTTATGATGAGAGGTATTATGGATTCCTTTCGATTAAAGGAAGATATGCAGTCCATTTTAAGTGGCATTGAAAGTGGAATGAAAGAACAACTTGTTGCGGGTGTGTCTGGCTCAGCCAGGTCTTTACTTGTGTCTATTATTAATCAATCTGCACAAAGGCCGGTATTACTAATCACCAACCAATTGCTTCAAGCTCAGCAACTTTATGATGATTTGGCGGAGTTTGTAGGTGATGCAAATCTTCACTTATATCCAGTGAATGAATTAATTGCTTCAGAAATAGCGGTTGCTAGTCCAGAGTTAAAAAGTCAACGTATCGCAGCGTTAACTGCTTGGTCGGAAACTAATAAAGGGATTCTTATTGCTCCGGTAGCTGCACTTAAGCGTATGCTTCCTCCGAAGGAATACTGGAGTAAAAACCAGTTGATGTTTACGGACGGAGAAGAGATAAAAATTGCCCATTATTTGTCCTCCTTCGTAGAAATGGGCTATAAGCATGCCGCAAAAGTAACTGCTCCTGGCGAATTTAGCCAACGTGGCGGTATTATTGATATTTATCCTTTGACAGAAAAACATCCAATTCGAATTGAATTATTTGATGATGAAGTCGACTCTATTCGTAACTTTGATGCAGATACACAGCGTTCGTTAGACAAGCGTAAAACGGCGAAAATTGGCCCAGCAACAGAGTTGTTGCTAACAGAGGGAGATATGGACTCCGGTGCGGAACGAATTGAAAATGCTTTAGCAAAAACGTTAACTTCAATGAAGACTCCAAAAGAAAAGGAAGAGTTGCTTGCGTCGATGTCGCACGATATCGAACGCTTAAAAAACCATGAACAGTTTCAGGAAATGCATAAATATGTAGGGTTTATATATGAGGAACCTGCTAGTTTATTAGATTATCTGCCGCGTAATGGGCTGTTGATCATGGACGAAATGAGTCGGATTCAAGACACAGCGACTAGTTTAGATCATGAAGAGGCGGAGTGGTATAGCAGTCTATTAATGACAAACCGAATGGTAAAAGGCGGAAGCTTCTCGTTTGATTGGACGACAGTTTGGGATAAGATTGATCATCAACGCCTTTATATGTCGATATTTTTACGACATATTCCAAATACCCAACCGGAAAATATTATTGATCTATCTTCGCGGGAGATGCAAGAATTTCACGGACAAATGAATTTGCTAAAAACAGAAGTAGATCGTTGGAGTAAAAATAATTATACGGTCGTTATATTAGTGCCGAATCAGAAGCGAATGGAGAAGGTCCATGATATTTTATTGGACTATGATATCCAGACAACGATGGCAAAGAAGATGGATATATCGGTTGAAGAACCCATCATAACGATTGGAAATCTGCGGAGTGGGATCGAATTTCCACTACATAAATTAGCGTTAATAACAGAGAATGAACTCTTTACGAAGGCTCCCAAGCGGATAAGAAGGAAGCAGAATATCACGAACGCTGAGCGAATCAAGAATTATCAAGAGTTAAAGGTTGGCGACTATGTTGTTCATGCGAGCCATGGGGTTGGGAAGTATTTAGGTATTGAAACGGTTGAAGTAAATAAATTGCATAAAGATTATATGCTCATTAACTATTTGGGTGATGATCGGTTATTTGTACCGATTGATCAAATTGATTTGATCCAAAAGTTTGTTGGGTCAGAGGGTAAGGAGCCTAAATTATATAAATTAGGTGGAAGTGAATGGAAGAAGGTTAAAAGTCGAGTTCAATCCTCTGTGGAGGATATTGCTGATGATCTTATCCAGCTCTATGCGGAGCGAGAGGCTAAAAAAGGGTATGCGTTTACACCTGATAACTCCTTGCAGCGGGAATTTGAATCCACTTTTGCCTACCAGGAAACGGAAGATCAATTAAGGTGTATCGAAGAGATTAAACAGGATATGGAAAAAACGAGGCCCATGGATCGTTTGTTATGTGGCGATGTTGGTTACGGGAAAACAGAAGTAGCGATTCGTGCTGCATTTAAAGCTATTGCAGATGGAAAGCAGGTTGCGATTTTAGTGCCTACGACAATTTTGGCACAGCAACATTATCAAACGATTGTCGAACGTTTTCAAGACCATGCTGTGGAAATCGGCTTATTAAGTAGATTCCGTACTGCGAAACAGCAACGTGGAGTATTAGCGGGACTTGAAAAGGGGACTGTCGATATCGTTATTGGCACACATCGATTATTGTCCAAAGATGTGATCTATGAAGATCTTGGGCTACTTGTTGTCGATGAAGAGCAACGTTTTGGTGTGAAACATAAAGAGCGAATTAAGCAGATGAAGACAAATGTAGATGTATTGACATTAACGGCTACACCGATTCCAAGAACATTACATATGTCAATGCTCGGTGTCCGTGATCTATCTGTAATTGAAACACCGCCCGAAAATCGCTTCCCAATTCAGACATATGTTTTGGAATATGATCCTATGTTCATTAGGGAGGCAATCGAACGAGAAATGTCCCGTGGCGGGCAAGTATTCTTTTTATATAACCGTGTGGCGAGTATTGAAAAAATAGCCCGGGAAATTGGTGAGCTTGTGGGAGATGCGAGGATCGCAGTCGCTCACGGACAGATGAATGAAACAGAACTAGAGAATGTTATGTTTGGCTTTTTGGAGGGGGAATACGATGTACTCGTGAGTACGACGATTATCGAAACAGGGGTCGATATACCGAATGTGAACACATTAATTGTTTATGATGCGGATCGAATGGGACTCAGTCAGCTTTATCAATTAAGGGGGCGTGTAGGGCGATCAAATCGTGTTGCTTATGCACATTTTACATACCAGAGAGACAAAGTCTTGACTGAGGTTGCTGAAAAAAGATTGCAGGCTATTAAGGAATTTACGGAGTTAGGTTCTGGATTTAAACTTGCCATGCGCGATTTATCCATCCGTGGAGCTGGAAATTTACTTGGTTCACAGCAGCATGGCTTTATTGATTCCGTTGGCTTCGATATGTATTCTCAAATGTTAAAGGATGCAATCGATGCTCGTAAAGATGGGAAAGAACTGAATGAAATAAAACAATTTGAACCTGAGATAACTTTGAATATTGATGCTTATATTCCTGACTCATATATTGATGATGAGGAACAAAAAATCGCTATGTATAAACAGTTCCAGCTCATTCGCTCAAGTGAAGATATTGATGATCTAGGAGATGAATTAATCGATCGCTTTGGAGACTATCCCAAGGAAGTTGAAAATTTATTAGCTGTTTCAACGATCAAAATGTATGCGACACGTGAGAGAGTCGAGACAATCCATGAACGCGGTAAAAAGATCGAACTTATTGTCGAAGAGGACCGGAGCCAACAAGTGGATGGAACTAAGTTATTCGAATTGGCCCATTCATTTGGCGGTGAAGTTCAACTAGGAACTGAAAATACGAAGCTGAAGATCACCCTTAAATGGTCGAAGAAAACAGAACACCGTCGCTATCAAATCATTGCGGACGTCATAAATAGGCTAGAAAAAGTAAACCGAGAAGATTAAAAATAGACCTTACCATGTATAGTTCTTCTGAGATGATTAATACTAAAACTAATATGGATGATTTTCACACTTATAAAGAGACGATTAAGTGGAGTCCTTTTTAAATGTAATTAATCAATTTAGGAAAGTGAGGCCTCTTATAAAATGAAGGCAACAGGAATCGTACGAAGAATTGATGATCTTGGACGCGTTGTAATTCCCAAAGAAATAAGACGCACTTTGCGTATTCGTGAGGGTGACCCATTAGAAATATTTGTTGATCGGGAAGGAGAAGTAATTTTAAAGAAATATTCACCAATCAGTGAATTGGGTCACTTTGCAACGGAATATGCAGAGGCACTATTTGATTCGTTAAATCATCCGGCTTTGATCTGTGATCGCGATGAAGTAATTGCTTTGGCAGGCGTATCGAAAAAAGATTACTTAAATAAAAACATTAGTTCACAAATTGGCGATATCATATCGGATCGGACACAAGTGTTCGAAACAGAAGTTACTCATTTTGAAGTGATTCAAGGTGAGGAAGAAGAGTTAGAATCTTTTTGTATCCACCCTATTATTGCAAATGGGGATCCGATAGGTTGTGTGATGATGTTCAGTAAAGATGGCGAAAAATTAACTGAAATTGAACAGAAAGCAATTGAAACGGCATCCGTATTTCTAGCAAAGCAAATGGAATAGATCAGTGCATTAATGAAGAAGGGACCACACGGGTATTCATAACCTATGTGCGGTCCCTTTTTTATTTCGCCCCATCATGATTATCCGTGTCTAACCTTAAAGCTCGCTTATCAGGTGAATAAATATGCCCTTTCCTACTTTATTGGTATAATTAATCATAGACTTCATAAAGAAGGGCGTTTATCATGGCTGAAAATCAGACGAATAAGCTCATTAAAGGGGCATTCTTATTAACCTTGGCGGGGTTAATCAGCAAAGTATTAAGTGCCGGATACCGCATTCCTTTACAAAACTTAACGGGGGATATTGGGTATTATGTTTATCAACAAATTTACCCATTATTAGGTATGATGGCGATTTTATCCTTATACGGTTTTCCGTCTGCTATTTCAAAATTAACAGCGGAGATGACTGGGGATGGAAAAAATCATTCATTAAGAAGTTTCTACTTACCACTTCTTTTGATAATGATCGGAATAAATGGTGGGTTATTTATGCTGTTATATGTCAATGCGCAAACAGTCGCTACGGTAATTGGAGACGAACAGCTTAAAACCGCCTATCAATTAGCAGCAGTTGCCTTTTTATTCATTCCTTTTACTTCTTTATTAAGAGGAAGTTTTCAAGGGAATATGCAAATGAAGCCAACTGCTTACTCGCAAATAGGCGAACAATTAGTCCGTGTCTTGCTCATTATATTAATTGCTTATTTATTTTCCACTCAAACATTAGGTTTATATAAGATTGGAGAGTTTGCCGTGTTCGCCTCTATGATTGGGGCCTGTACAGCGATCGTCATCCTGATTGTTTTCTTCAAAAACTTAAAACCAATCAACCATATTCAATATAAAATCCCTTGGGGTTATTATTTTCGAACGGTTTTTACATTAGGAATCGTTGCCTCACTTAATCATATGGTCTTGCTTATTATTCAATTTGCGGATGTGTTTACACTTGTACCAGGCTTAATTAAGCATGGTTTGTCGAATATAGAAGCAATGGAGGCAAAGGGAGTATTTGATCGTGGTCAACCATTAATTCAGCTTGGAACAGTGCTTGGTTCCTCTTTTGCATTGGCCTTAATTCCTACGATATCAAAACAAAGATTAGTGGAGGACCCAGCGAAGTTTCGTGGATATATTGAAGGGGTATTCTTATTTAGCTTTTATTTAGCTGCTGGTGCAGTGATTGGTCTCGTCATGATCGTTCCAGAAACGAATACATTGTTATTCCAGAATACGAAAGGAACGATGAGTTTGCGAATCCTATCCTTCGCAATCATTCTTAGTTCGATTTCCATTACAGGGGCGTCTGTATTACAGGGGCTGGGCTATTTTAAACGATCTGCAGGAATGATTATTGGTGCCTTTTTAATTAAATGGGTAGGGAATCAACTTCTTGTGCCGATTTGGGGGATCAATGGGAGTGCAGTTGCTACCGTGATTAGTTTATTCACACTATGTATTGTCATCTTTGTTGAACTAAAAAGGAATATTCCGGCATTGCTTTTGCTGAAACAAATTAATCGATCAGCTTTTGGCAAGGCAAGTGCTTGTATGGTTGGTTACATTATGATCATCGGCTATTTGATTCCTTATGAAGCGATACAATCAAGATTCTTCTTGTTATTATATGTAGCGTGGATTGCCGTAACAGGGGCAATGATCTATTTTTATATCTTGCTTAAGGGTCGAGCTTTTACGAAGGAGGAGTTAATGTTGCTCCCCTACTCCACATTATTTATTAAAATTCATAAAGGGAGAGAGTGTATTGAGGAATAAAATTGAAGTGATTGGACTCGGAGCTGGCGATATTGATCAACTCCCATTAGGTATTTACCGAAAGTTAATGAAGGCAGATAATTTCATCTGGATGCGAACAAATGATCATGAAGTTGCGAAGATATTGGCAGCAGAAGGGGTTCAGTTTCACTCTTTTGATGCTTACTACGAGCGTGAGGATCAATTTGAAAGCGTGTATGAAAATATAGTCAAAACATTGTTGGAAGAAGCAAAAGAGCAGTCACTTATCTATGCTGTCCCAGGACACCCAATGCTTGCCGAACGAACGGTGGAATTGCTGCTGAATCAACAAGACGTTCATATTGAAATCATTGGCGGACAAAGCTATTTAGATGACTTATTTACAGCTTTACAAGTGGATCCAATCGAAGGATTCCAGTTTATTGATGGCACTTCGTTTCAACGGGGGCATCTAAATTATGAGCAACACATTGTCTTTTGCCAAGTCTATGATCGCATGATTGCTTCGGATATTAAGCTTGCATTATTAGAAGATCTACCAGCAGATTACCCGATTACACTCGTTGAGGCGGCCGGTTCGACAACCGAAGCATTGACAACTGTTCCATTGAATGAAATGGATCATTCCTTAGAAATAAGCAATTTTAGAAGCGTTTATATTCCACCAGCACCAGCAGAGGTGCTTACTCATACATTTGTGCGTTTGCGGGAAGTCATTGCCTTGTTAAGAGGGCCGAATGGTTGTGAATGGGACAAGAAGCAAACACATGAAACGTTGCGGACATACCTGATTGAAGAGGTCTATGAATTGATAGATGCCATCGATATGGAAGATGATGAAGGGATTATTGAAGAGTTGGGAGATGTTTTATTGCAAGTGATGTTGCATAGTCAAATAGGCGAGGATGCTGGCTATTTTAAGATTGAAGATGTTATTCAAGGGATTACGAATAAAATGATTCATCGACATCCACATGTATTTGGGGAGGCAACTGATTCCAGTGAATCGAGCTGGGAAGCGTTGAAACAAGAAGAAAAACGTGGGAAACGTAATTCATTACTTGAAGGAGTTCCCCAAAGCTTACCAGCATTGAGTAGAGCGGCACAATTACAAGCAAAAGCGAAAGATATTGGCTTCGGATGGGATGATGTAGGTGGAGTGTGGGGGAAATTAGCTGAAGAAATCGAGGAAGTTAAAACAGCCATGCAGGAACAAAATGAGAGCGAAATTGAGAAGGAACTAGGTGATGTTCTATTTGTGATTGCAAATCTATCACTGTACTATCATGTGAATCCTGAAATAGCTTTACATCGTACGAACCAGAAGTTTACCACTCGCTTCCAATTCATTGAGAAAAGCTTAGAAGCGCGTAATCGGGAGATCACAACCGTATCACAAGCTGAAATGGATAACTATTGGGATCAAGCAAAAAGAAAGGAAGATTAGTATGCGGTTAGATAAATATTTAAAAAACTCACGTTTAATTAAACGCCGAACACTAGCTAAAAGAGTAGCCGATCAAGAACGTATCAAAATTAATGGGAAAACGGCTAAAGCTTCAGCAAATGTGGCTGTTGGTGATGAAATTGAGATCCAATTTGGCCAAAATCGCGTAACCATTAATGTAAGAGAAGTGAAAGAAGTAGTTCGAAAGCAGGAGGCAGCATTATTGTATACGGTTATTAAAGAAGAAAGGAATAATTAATACTATTTGTTCTATACTTGTCCTCTCCTTCATATAAATAGGAATAAGAAGGAGGGTGATGAGAAATGAATTACTATCAGCGAGAAGAAGTGGCACGTGTCCAGCAGGATCATTATCTTAAAATAAATAACCGGAAAGAGTTAGACATCACAGGTGTTAAAGAAGTCGATAGTTTTGATAATGAAGAGTTTCTATTGGAAACGGTAATGGGTTATTTGGTCGTTAGAGGTGAAAATCTACAGTTAAAAAACTTAGATGTTGGTGAAGGATTAGTTACGATCAAAGGTAAAATATATGAGTTGTCCTATGTAGATGAGCATCACCAAGAGAAGACTAAAGGATTCTTTAGTAAGCTGATTAGATGACGTTAACTGTCCAGTTTACAACAATGATCGCAATGGTCTTATGTGGATTTTATTTTGGTATCGCATTGGATACATTACGTCGGTTTACTCCTTATTGGCGAGACAGCCGTTTTATGACTTATTTTATGGAAATCTCCTTTTGGTTCACCCAAACCTTATTCTTATTCTATGTCTTATATGTGGTAAATGCAGGGGAATTAAGAGTTTATGTGTTTGTTGCTTGCTTTTTAGGGTATTCAGTTTATCAAGTGGTGGCCGCAAACATTTATAAGAAAGTTCTCGAGGTGATTATTCAACTTATTCAGTCCATCTATCAATTTTGCAAAAAAGTTGGCGAGACACTAATTTTTCGACCAATCAAATGGACGTTCAGTATTATTTTAAGGATCTTACGGATGTGTTCTTCGATCATATTTTATATCGTAAACCTAATCTTCGTACCGTTTAGATGGTTCTTACAGCTCCTCAATTTCCTATTGCCTAAAAAAATCACGAAGTATTTTAACAAAATTGCTCAATTTTATAGTATACTAAAAAGAAGAAGTGTCAATTGGGTGAAGTATATCATGTCTAAGAGGAGGTAAAGATCCATGTCTAAGAAGGGAAAAACGGTAACAAGGCTGAATTCAAACTATATGCAGCAGTATGATGTGTACATAGAAAGACAGCGAAGAAAAAAACAACGTTTATATCGGCGACTTGTGTTATTTTCTTTAATAGCTGTACTTGCTATTGGTAGCATGGCAACATACCATTTTAAACAAAGGATGCTTCAGGCGGATAAACGGGAACAGTATGAACAACTTGAGGACAAGTTTACGACCTTAAAACAAGAAGAGAAAAATTTTAAAGAAGAGATTGAGTTATTAAATAACGATGAATATATTTTAGAAATTGCTCGTACGAATTATTTCTTCTCGAAAGAGGGTGAATTAATTTTCAAAATAGGTGATGAGAGTCCATCTTATTGACACACATTCAGGATGTCAGCTATAATATAGTAAGTAAGATCTTTTTAAAACATAAGGAGGAGCATTTTTTTTATGGCAATCGAAGTAGGCAGCAAGGTAAAGGGAAAAGTAACTGGTATTACTAATTTTGGAGCATTTGTTGAGCTTGAACAGAAAACAACAGGACTGGTCCATATTAGTGAGGTTGCTGATAGCTATGTAAAGGACATTAATGAATATTTATCTGTTGGGGAAGAAGTAACGGTAAAAGTAATTAATGTTGAAAAGGATGGAAAAATCGGTTTGTCCATCAAGAAAGCAAAAGACAAACCAGTCCGCCAAGTAAGTAGTCGTGAGCGTGCGGAAACATTTGAGTCAAAGATGAATCGCTTTTTGAAAGATTCTGAGGACCGTTTAGCCTCTTTAAAGAAGCACACGGAATCCAGACGTGGAGGTCGAGGTGCTAAAAGAGGATAGCAGTTGCTGTCTATGGGGCATAAATAATGCTTTATAAATAATATACGAACAAACGGGTAGCAACTATACGGTTATACCCGTTTTTTTCTGTCTTATCATATAAAAAGGCGATTTGCGTAGATTTATTCTACGCAAATCGCCTTTTTACTGTCGTTAAACATAAATAGCGGCGGAGGGAGTCGAACCCCCAACTTTACGGGTATGAACCGTACGCTCTCGCCAGTTGAGCTACACCGCCAAATTAGCCACAAAAACCATCATATAATAAATAAGGTTCGATGTCAATAGATATCGAATGAAGGTAAAATTCCCCTTTCTTCTATAAAATAGGGCTGGATTGATACCTCAAGTTAATGAATTTCATAATACCCGTTTAGTGCAACACCGATACAACATATAGTTTCGTTGAACCGTCCTTAACTACATATTGTATCGGTGTTGCTTGTTTTGACAATTATGAAATTCATTCAAATAACCAAAGGTAAGGAAACAGAAGAACGTCGTTTTTGTAGAATCGTGGTTATACAGCAAAAATCAGTCGAACGATTTATTACACGAGTTTCCTATTTTGACAAAAAAATAATCATTCCTATGGTTTAATATGCATAGAAAAGGGAGTGATTTTGATGATGGACTCGATACCAGGGGTGGGCGTGAATGGACTTGAGGGAGAGAAAGTAAAACTTCATAACCTACACCAAAAAGTAAAGGCCTATATAAATCAATACTTACTCAAGCAAGGCTGGTTATTCTATATTGTTGGATTTTTATTAGGACGAGCTGTTGTATTATCAATTGTTTCGCCGTTTGCAACAGCGTTTTTAGCAGCTATTTGGGTGATGTACCGGAAACGATTTGGAAAGGTTTCCTTAGCTGTCTGTCTTGGGGCAGTTACTTATTCACCTCTTCAAGGGGTCTTCGTTGCATTGGCCATGATTATCTTCGTTTTTTTAGCCGGTTTTTTTAAACAGACGAAAAACCAGCATATAAGCATTCCTTTATTTGTCTTTATATCTACCGCTATACCACGTCTTTTTCTTTACTCATTAGCTGGTCAGTTATCAGTTTATGAGTGGATGCTCCTATTGGTCGAAGGAACATTGGGAACGATCTTAGTACTAATCTTTATGCAAAGCATTCCATTATTAGCACCTAAAAAGTACAAGCCTACTTTAAAGAATGAAGAAATTGTTTGTATGATTATCCTCATCGCGTCGATATTGACGGGGGCAATTGGTTGGGAAATTTATGGTGCTGCGATGGAACAAGTGTTATCAAGGTATTTTGTCTTATTGCTTGCACTTGTCGGGGGAACTGCAATTGGTTCAACGGTAGGTGTTGTTGCTGGGTTAATTTTGTCCTTAGCAAATGTCGCCAACCTTTACCAGATGAGTTTACTCGCCTTCTCTGGATTATTAGGGGGATTGTTAAAGGAAGGGAAGAAGTTCGGCGTGAGTGGGGGGCTCTTAGTGGGAACTTGTTTAGTTGGAATTTATGGAAGTTCTGAAACATTAATTCCATCAATGATTGAATCAACAATGGCTATCGGGTTATTTTTCTTAACGCCGACAAGCTTCTTAAAAGGATTATCTCGTTATATCCCCGGTACAGAGGAGCATTCGGAAGAGCAGGAACAATATTTAAAAAAGGTTCGTAATGTAACGGCAAAACGGGTCGAGCAATTTTCGGATGTTTTTGAAGCGCTCTCAAAGAGTTTTTCAGTCGTAGAAGATCAACCGGAGGAAGTACTCAATCAAAGGCGGGAAACAGATTACTTTTTAAGCCAAGTAACAGAACGAACTTGTCAAAGGTGCTTTATGAAGGAGAGGTGTTGGGAGAAGGAGTTTGATAAAACCTATTCCATTATGGAAAAGTTAAAGGATGGCCTAACGGAAGGAAAACATCCGAATCGAAATCTTGTGCGAGAATTTGAAAATCATTGTGTTAAATCAAATAAAGTTTTAAACGTAATGAAAGATGAGCACTTATATTTCAGTGCAAATAATCAATTGAGAAAACAAGTGACTGAAAGCAAGCGATTAGTTGCTGATCAATTACAAGGTGTCTCAGATGTGATGAATGATTTCGCAAAAGAGATTATTAAGGAAAAACAACATCATGAAGAGCAGGAACTTCAAATCAATTACGCGTTAAAAAACATGGGGATGGAATTAGAAAACCTAGAAATATACCAACTGGAGAAGGGGAATGTTGATATTGAAATGACGGTGTCTTTCTATGATTACCGTGGAGAGGGGTCGAAGTTAATTGCTCCGGTTTTATCCGATATATTAAATGAAATGATCATCGTAAAGAAAGAAGAAGCTTCCCCATTTTTAAATGGTTATTGTTATTTGTCTTTTGGATCAGCAAAGGAGTTTGTCGTTGATACTGGTGTGGCCAAGGCGGCTAAAGGAGGAGGATTAGTCTCTGGGGATAGTTATACGACACTTGAATTAGGTGCGGGTAAATATGCGCTGGCCATTAGTGATGGAATGGGGAATGGTCGAAGGGCCCAGGAAGAGAGTGAGGAAACATTAAGATTGTTACAGCAAATCCTACAAACGGGAATGCCTGAAAGGGTAGCGATTAAATCAGTTAATTCGATTTTAGCATTACGCACGACAGATGAGATGTTTGCAACGCTTGACCTAGCTGTTATTAATTTGCATAATGCTCATGTTCAATTTTTGAAAGTGGGTTCAATACCAAGCTACATAAAGCGGGGTGATGAGATTATAGATGTTGAAGCAAGTAATTTACCAATGGGGATTATCCCGGAATTTGAAGTAGATATTGTAAGTGAACGGTTAAAGTCGGGAGATTTATTAGTGATGATGAGTGATGGATTTGAGGTGAATTCGGAAGTGGCTGGGAATACAGATTATTGGCTAAAACAATTGATTCGAGATGTGAAGACGGATGATCCACAGGAAGTTGCTGACTTGTTATTGGAGTCCGTTATTAGAAACCGAGCGGGCGAAATTGACGATGATATGACAGTTTTAGTTGCTCGAATAGAGAAAAACACACCTAAATGGGCAGCAGTACCGGTTTATGAAGAAGCAGCACTTTAAAAAACGTCCCATATATTTGGGTTTATTCCCCTCTGGATCATGTATAGGCTTTGCCTATTATGGTGAAGCTGATGATGAAAACTTTAAGGAGGGATTACAAGTGAAAAAAGGAACATTACGGCAAATACTATTAATAACGGATGGTTGCTCTAACAAAGGCGAAAACCCTGAAGTTGCAGCAGCTCTTGCTTATGAACAAGGGATTGCGGTGAATGTAATCGGCATTCTAGACGATGAACAACATGAAGATTCATCAGGATTAAAAGAAGTGGAAGATGTGGCGCTGTCAGGTGGTGGAGTAAGTCAAATTGTTTATCAGGAGTCATTATCACAAACAGTCCAAATGGTCACGAAACAGGCTATGACACAAACATTACAAGTTTTTGTAAATAAGGAACTGACACAAATTATAGGAAAAGAGCAAACATTAGCTGATTTAGAACCGGAAAAGCGCGGAGAAGTGATGGAAGTGGTTGAAGATATGGGAGAAACAAGTCGTCTGGAAATTGTTGTGCTCATTGATACGAGTGCAAGTATGCATGATAAGTTAGAGACGGTGAAAGAAGCGTTAATCGATCTATCAATCAGTTTGAATGCACGATTGGGTGAAAATAACTTCTGTATTTTTAGTTTCCCAGGGCAACGGAAAGATATCCAAAAGGTATTTGATTGGTCACCGAAGTTAGATAAGGTTTCTACTATATTCCCTAAATTAACGAGTGGTGGAATTACGCCAACTGGGCCCGCAATCCGTGAAGCCATCTATCAATTTAGTAAAAAGAGTTTATTAAGGAGCTTTAGAGATGAAGATGAGTCAGGTTCAACACGGGCATGGAATTGAATTACGCCCCGGAATGAAAATTGCAGGGAAATGGAATAATCAGCACTATATAATTAAACGAAAGCTTGGATCTGGAACAGTTGGGTCGGTTTATTTATGTGATCATCAAGGAAAAGAAGTGGCCTTGAAGATAAGTGAACAGAATTCATCCATTACGGTTGAAGTCAATGTGTTAAGGGCATTAAATCAGGTTCAAGGTGCTTGCCTTGGACCGGATTTATTCGATGTTGATGATTGGAAGGCAACCCAAAGCACGACCTATTCTTTTTATGTGATGGAATATATTAAAGGTGAAAGTCTCCTAACGTTTGTAAAACAGAATGGCAGTGAATGGATCGGGGTGTTTATGCTCCAACTTCTAAACAATTTAGAAGATCTTCATCAATCAGGATGGGTTTTTGGTGATTTAAAAACTGATAATCTATTAATTATGTCCTCCCCTCCACAGGTTCGTTGGGTTGACGTCGGAGGAACAACACAAATGGGGCGTGCGATTAAGGAGTATACAGAATTTTATGATCGTGGCTATTGGTCAATGGGTACAAGACGTGCAGAGCCAAGTTATGATTTATTTTCATTTGTAATGGTGTTTTTAACCTTATTTTACCCGCAACGGTTTCCAAAATCATCTGATCCTGAACAAATGATCCTCAATAAAATAAATAATATTCGAGAATTTGCACATTATAAACCGGTTCTTAAAAAGGCGATTATCGGATCGTATTCATCAAGTGGTGCTATGAAACAAGAACTGATCGAATTGTTACAAGATCAAAAAAACGGGAGTTCATCAAATCATCTCGTCCACCGCCCGAAGTTGGTCTCCATACTCATCGAATCAGGTGGGATTATTTTTTTAGCGACGACATATTATCTTATATCTCTTCTCATCCCCTATTAAAAAGTAAAAACAAATCTTTTTTACATCATTGAATCAATTTCATAATTGCCAAAATCAGCAACATCGATACAGTATGTAGTTAAGAACGATTCAACGCAACTATATGTTGTATCGATGTTGCACTAAACCGGTATTATGAAATTGATTAGACTTAATGAATTTCATAATTGCTCTTTTTAAAAATCCTAGATTCTAAAGTAGGTAAAATGAGTGATTTTAATTTAAATACTTACGGAGATGCAACCCAGGATACATCCTCCATGCTTGCACTCCTATTTGATGAATATTTTTATACAATAAAAAGACGATACGTTTTTGGTTGAAATAAATGTTGTTACAGGTGAGAAGAAAACACTTTTAGAAGTGGAACA
>DATGSG010000022.1:0-8676 GCA_035302925.1 Virgibacillus sp.
AATATTACTCTTTGCTAATTCGACGTCATCTGGATTCTTAGGGGAGTTAATCCGTTTATAATGATTATAAACCGCTACAGACAGATTTTTCTTTGCCTTTTCTTGACCAATTACATAATCATCAAGTGTTTCACAAATTTCCTTTGGCTTTGGTATTTCATTAATTTCTACTTCTTCTTCAGTTCCAAGTTCTTCATCGACGATTTCAGTGCACAATTCAATACACTCATCACATATATAAACACCTGGGCCAGCCACTAGCTTACGTACTTGGTCCTGACCTTTTCCACAAAACGAGCATTTTAATTGCCCTTTTTCTTCATTGTATTTAGACATTTTTTTCACCCCTAAAAGTTTAACTCTACCCTTATACTTTTAACAAGATCCAACAATCATAGCAATCATATCAGATCAAATTTAGAAAACAAAACAATATACTCGCTATGATGCTTCTTTATACTGTATGACACAACCTAATAATTAATCGTAATCTAAAGAACATTTTGTAAATCGTGTAAGCGCTTCGTTCCATCCATAGCTTTGCCACTTATCAAAGAGAATAAACAGTAAATAAGAAATGCCCTACTTTTACCTTCGCGCCAAGCCCGGCAATCTATTTATCTCTCAAATGCTAACAAGGTGCCATGAAGCTAGCACCTTGTTTTTATTTAAATCCATTATAATTAGTTAAATCGCTTTACTCTGTTCAACTAAAAACTCAATTGCTTTTGTAAACTTCAGATCACCTTTTAGTGCATCTGTCGTACCACCAAGCATTTGAACAAGTTGCTCAGGATCTGCTCCATACATGGCTGCCATTTTCTCGAGTTCTGCTGTTATATCTTCATCCGATACTTCAAGCTCTTCAGCATCAAATATTGCTTCTAACGTAAGATTCGTTTTCACGCGTTTTTCAGCATCGCCTCTCATCTGCTCTTTGAGTTCAGCTTCATCTTGTCCAGAGAACTGTGTATACATCTCTAACGTCATTCCCTGTGACTGTAAACGTTGCTCAAACTCTTGTGTCATTTGATTAAGCTCTGTTTCAACCATAGCATCTGGAATATCGACTTCAATATTTTCAATTGCTTTTTCTACAAGTGTTTCACGTTTTTCATTTTCAACTTCTTGTTCTTTTTCCTTTTCAAGCTCTTCTTTCTTTTTCTCTTTTAATGCAGCAAGTGTTTCCACTTCTTCATCAACATCTTTAGCAAACTCATCATCTAGCTCTGGTAATTCTTTTTCTTTGATCTCATGGATCTTAACCTTGAATACAGCATCTTTACCTGCTAAGTCCTCTGCATGATACTCTTCAGGAAATGTTAATTCAACTTCAAATTCTTCCCCAGACGTCTTTCCAATTAATTGTTCTTCAAAGCCGGGAATAAACTGACCTGAACCAATTTCAAGTGAGTGATTTTCACCTTTTCCACCTTCAAATGGCTCATCATCTGAAAAGCCTTCGAAGTCAATGACTGCCGTATTACCATCTTCTACAGTGCCTTCTTCTTTCACAATGAGTTCTGCTTGTTGCTCACGTAGATTGTCAATCGCGTTGGTAACGTCTTCTTCCGTTACTTCAATCGTTTTGTCTTCCACTTCTAATCCTTTATATTCGCCAAGCTTAACTTCTGGCTTCACAATAACATTTGCAGTGAATACAACTGGTTTACCGATTTCAATTTCTCCCACATCTACTTCAGGCTGTTCCACTGGCTCGATCCCAGTTTCTTCAACCGCATTCGAATAAGCTGTAGGTAATACGATATCAATCGCATCTTGAAAAAGTGATTCAACACCGAAGCGTTGTTCGAAAATCTTACGTGGGATCTTTCCTTTACGGAACCCCGGTATTTGTACATCTTTTGCTACTTTCTTAAAGGCTTGATCAAGTGCAACATCAAACTCTTCCGCTGGTACCTCAATTGTTAATACTCCATTATTTCCTTCTTGCTTTTCCCATTTTGCTGACATTTATTTCCCTCCAGAATCTATTGCTTCCATTTTCAAATTATATTTATTCATCACATGAACTTGCAATTGCCCAATGCTTTATTTTTAGCTATTTAATTATAACATACTTAACAACCCTTTCAAGCATTTTCAGCTCAATTGGATTACTCCTCAATAACACTGAGATAAAGTGATTCACACATTTTAATTTCTTCCATATAGGCAAGCACATTTTTATGAATCTCTTTACCTGCTTCGATATGTAAATATTGCTCCCCTAAGTTTTGAACGGCACTTGCTATATTAATAACATCCTCACTAGGAGGCATAATCGGAAATCGAACATAAGCAAAACGATACAGAAGCTGCTCCAACAAAATAAACAGGGTTGGATTCTCTTGCTCTAGCTCGCTTATAAAGAACATGACTTGTTTCATCAGCTTATGTTGCCTGATCGATTTGATGGCATTCGGTTTTACGGTTAGATCAAGATTGAATTTATGTACATCAATAGGAATTCCCATTTGTTTATCCTGAAGCCATTTAAAGATGGTTGTTTTGATAACAGGATGTATGTTTTCATCAACTAAGTATTGTATGATCGTTTCAGTTGGATCAACTTTCATTTTCCGTAAATTCTCTACCAATTGCCATTGTCTAATATAATTCCGGTCATTCACTGCTTCTGCAAGTTCAATTATGTATTCAGTAGATTTTTCCTTCAATAGATCAATATTCATTTGTTCGCTCATATTATAGAGCTGTATGAATTGCTCTTCTATGGAAAGCGGTATTTCTTCGGATTCGAGTTCGTATTCGACTTGTTCCATTAATACATCGTATTGATTGGTTTGGAATAAAATTGTTAAATAAATATGTACATAATGATAATAATTATCATTATGTAGTTCTAACAAATCTTCGCTTAAGTCCTGCGCCTCTTCATAGCGACCGAGTTCCATTAAACAAATTAATTTTCCTATCAGGATTTCATGGTTATTCACTTGATAGCTCAATAATTTATCTAACTTATATAATGCCTCGGCAAATCTTTTATCTTTCAAGGCCTGTAAGCTTTCTTTTTCCAAACGCATTCTCCAAGTTGGAAAGAGAATGATATTTTCTTCATTTTTTTGCACAGTTTCACCCTTTCTCTTATTTTTAACATAAAGTAGCCCATATTCGTTTATTCGCTATTTCATACAAAAATACACCTGTATTTCTATAAAAAACAAATCGGCAAGCTTAGATGTAACCTATTGACATCGATTTATTAAGTAAAAAAAAGAAACCTATAGATATTCTACAGGTTTCTATAAGCATGTCCCAGGCAGGATTCGAACCTGCGACTTACGCCTTAGAAGGGCGTTGCTCTATCCAGCTGAGCTACTGAGACGAAAACAATATGGAGCGGGTGAAGGGAGTCGAACCCTCGACATCAGCTTGGAAGGCTGGAGTTTTACCACTAAACTACACCCGCATACTTCAACTTAATGAACTGCATTCCCAATTAACGATTGTTCATTCATATGTATTGTCTTTTAGCGACAAGACTTATTATATGCATTAAGACGTAATTTGTCAACACTATTGGCCTTTTTTTATTTAATTAGCAGTAATCATGCTTCGTTCAGCCTCTTTTGACCGTCCAGGAAGCCCTTCATGTCAAGAATGAAGTTTCATATATAAGCTCTTTAACAGGCACTCCTGATACCGTAAAGAATTCAACTAGAACATCAGTGGGAGAATTCCAACTCAAGATTGCGTACGTCTTTTCTTTTCGATTTCGTGGCATGCGAATGCTTCCCGGGTTAATAAAGAGTTGTCCATCTATTTTCTCAGCCCCGGCAATATGTGTATGCCCATAGCAAATAACTTGAACCTTTTTTTCTTTTGCATAATCAGACAGATTCGCAAGTCCTGTTCGTGATTTTACCTGATGTAAATGCCCATGTGTGACAAAAAACGTTATCTCATCAATCAACAACACTTTCTCTTCCGGGAAACGTTCATCATGATCACAATTACCTCTTACCGTATGTACCCCTTCAAGCACTTGATGATCACCCGCTAATTCAGAATCCCCACAATGAATCATATTTGGCACGTCATGACGTGCTGTAATGAGGGCAATTTCTTCGACCAGCTGGTGACTGTCACTTAAGATTAATACTTTATTCATCGTATATCCCTACCTATTTCGTATCATTATGTAGACTAGCTTCTCTAATGTGTGCCACGATATTTTTCATTGCCTGACTTCTATGGCTAATCTTACTTTTTTCATCTGATGAGATTTGCGCCATTGTTTTCGTAAATCCTGCTGGGATAAAGATGGGATCATAGCCAAAACCATTTTCACCCATTCTAGAAAAGGATATTTCACCTTCACAATAGCCCGTTCTTACAATCGTTTCTTCATTTGGAATAGAGATGGCAAGTACACAAACAAATCGTGCTGTTCTATTTTTGAGTGGGATCTCAGATAGTTCAGCAAGGACTTTCTCGATATTTGCTTCATCACTTTTATTCTCCCCTGCGTACCGCGCAGAATAAATTCCGGGGCGGCCATCTAGTGCATCAATCATGAGCCCAGAATCATCTGCCAGAACAGCTGTATTAAATAGCGTAGCAATTGCTTCCGCTTTTAATATCGCGTTTTCGGTAAAGGTTGTGCCCGTTTCTTTGATTTCAAGTTCATCATTTGGATCTGGGTAGTCTAATAAAGATTTAATATCAATCGCCATATCCTGGAAGAAACGTTCGAATTCAATTGCTTTACCTTTATTTTTTGTCGCAATGATTAGCTCGTTCACGTTTCTTCACCGGTTACGGTTTTAGTTTCACCAATTCGATCTGCTAATGTACCTAACACTTCTTTTTGTTGGGAAAATATTTCTGACAATCCTGTTTCTGCAAGGCTTAACATGGATTGCAGCTGCACATTTGAAAATGTTGCTTCTTCCCCACTGCCTTGGATTTCAACAAATTCACCTGATCCGGTCATCACGATGTTCATATCGACATCTGCACCAAAGTCTTCTTTATAATCTAAATCAAGAACCGTTTCTCCACCTGCTAATACACCAACAGATGTCGCCCCTAAAAAATCAATAATCGGGAATTTGTCGATCTTTCCTTCATCAATCAATTTTCCAAATGCGAGACTAGCGGCCACAAATGCTCCTGTAATCGAGGCTGTTCGAGTACCACCATCTGCTTGAATAACATCACAATCGATCCATAATGTACGTTCACCAATTTTAGTTAAATCAACAACTGAACGTAATGCTCTACCGATTAAACGCTGTATTTCCATCGTCCTTCCACTAACTTTACCGCGTGAGGATTCTCTAATATTACGTTGATCTGTTGCACGTGGTAACATAGCATATTCTGCTGTTACCCAACCTGTTCCCTTCCCACGCATAAATGGAGGAACTCTATTTTCAATGCTTGCATTACAAATTACCTTCGTATCACCCACTTGAATTAAAACAGAGCCTTCCGGATGTTTCACAAAGTCGGGAGTTATTGTAATTGGTCGTAAATCATCTTGTTTACGTTGATCATGTCTTATCAAGATAACGCCTCCTTATTCCACCAATAATCTTACCACATTTTAAAGTAAAGTGATATATTAATCTTGTTTATAATAGTTAGAAATTTATCTATTAAAATAAAGAAGAGGCTTACACGAAGCCTCACCATCATAGTTTTTTCGCCTGCGTGAATAACTGGGTGGTAACTGGTTCATCATAAACCTCGCCATTCTCATTCAGTATTTCCGTTTTATCTTTTACGCGTACCTCAATTGCCTCTACTTTTGAATCCTCTGTGAGTGTTCGAGCTAATGTCTCCATAACCTCGTCAGAAATAATTCCCTTCTCACTGTCTTTCAGAATTTCCTCATTAAATTCCAACTCAAGAATTCCATCATTTAAACGTGGCCGATCCATTAATAAAGTCTCTGTATTAAATACATGTGTCACATTTACTTCATAACCAGGTCCATCGATTAAAGCTTGTACAATCGGACTATATCGATCAAGTTCATCCACTTCTATATGTTGTGTAATCGGAACATAATAGCGATTTTCATTATATTCGGTTGGATAATACATGGTAACAGCCTGACTATTTAATAAATCAAGTGTATCTGTAGCCACAATATTAATTCCATTTGTCCGCGAATATCCTTCCGTAATTGGTGTACCATTCACAGGCATCTCATCTTGTGGGTACCCGTTAATCCACAACTCGATTTTATCGATCTCTTCAAATTGGGTTAGTGTAAAGGTCATCGATTGCAATACTTTCAACTCATCTTCTGCCTCATAATTTTCAAATTCTTTAGATACATCAACAATTAGTGTGCCATCTTCTTGTAAATTTAAACCAAGCACCTCTGTTTCTTCAGGTAACACAGCCTGAAATCCATTCGGTAAAATCGCGGATACCGGACCATCTTTAATTAAATATTGCAGTACTTGTGAAGCGACCTCCTTTGAATCTGCGCTTGGTAATTCGAGTGTTTGGGGTGCAATGGCACCATTCACATCAATTAAATAAAGCTGTCTCGCAACCGTTTCATCTGCATCTTCTTCCAACTCTATTTCTACACCTTCGTCTTGGTCACCCTCGTCCTCTTTATCTTTCTCTGCGTCCTCTTCATCTGCATCTTCCGTAGTTGTATCTGTGGCTTGATCTACTGTTTTCGCATCCTTCGAGGCATCCTTATTTTCGACTGCTTGTTCCCCCTGGAAGCACCCTGTTAATAACAAAGAAAAAAGAAAAAAGAAACTCACGATCAACACGATATGTCTTTTCATCTTGTTCCCTCCTACGATGGTTTGTACCATTATATATACGAGCCATTCATAGGATTTAGACCATGAATACAAACAATATAAAGTTAATTTCCAATGAGTCGGGTATTCATTTCGATTCATTATTTATTTCATCTTTTGGGCTTTACGATTGAATGGAACACGATTAGAAGACAATGGGGACAGTTGATTATCTCCTCACAGAGTTGAAGCAAGATTACTACCATTCATGCAAAAAAACACCGGATCAAGCGATCAACTCATGTTAGTCAATACTTATTTGCTCACTGTTTACTGTGTAAACATCATCGGTTTCATTAAAAATACTCTCTGATATCTTTTTAAATAACCGTAGATCCCCGGTTGCATAAAATTGGTGTGTTGGAATCCGGTTTCCTAAATAGAGTAATTGATGCACATCTAAAATCGTACTCGCTTCTCGAGCTGTCTCTTCACTTGATGAAACAATTGTAATGTGTTCACCAATAACCTGTTGGATAGCTGCTTCAATTAAAGGATAATGTGTACACCCAAGAATCAGTGTATCCATTTGTAGATTCCCTTTCATCAATTGTAAAGAATCTTCAATAATGTCATCCGCTTGTTCTCCCGACAAAATTCCCTTTTCGATCATAGGAACGAACATGGGACATGCGAGTGATTCGACCTCAATATCCGTCTTAATACTTTTTAGTGCATATTCATAAGCATGGCTCCGAATCGTTCCATCTGTCCCTATCACACCAACTTCATTCGTCACAGTCGATTTAATCGCTGCCCTTGCTCCTGGTTGGATAACACCGATTACTGGGATCGGTAATTTCTCCTGAAGATCAACTAATGTAAAGGCGGTTGCCGTATTACAAGCAACGACTAGCGTTTTTATATTTTTGGTAAGTAGAAAATCGACCATTTCCCAGGTGAATTTTCTAACTTCTTCCTTTGAACGTGTTCCATATGGACATCTTTTCGTATCGCCCACATATATGAGTTCTTCTTTTGGTAACTGACGCATGAGTTCATGTGCTACTGTTAACCCACCAACTCCTGAATCAATCACACCGATGGCTCGCTCCAACTATTGTCACTCCTTATTGATCACTTACTTATCGTCGACGATTTTCATTTGTGTATGTAATAATAATAAATATTCATTAAGCACCGCTACTTCCTCAATAGAAAACCCTTCTAGCACCTCGCCTAAATATTCTTGACGCTTTTTAATAACTTCTTTGATAATCGACTTTCCCTCATCTAAAACATGGATTCGTACAATACGGCGATCTTTAGAATCCCGAACCCGCTTCACAATTTCGTTTTCTTCCATCCGATCGACTAAATCAGTCGTCGTACTAAATGCCAAACCAATTTTCTTGGAAAGCTCTCCAATGGTTAGATCTCCCTCGTCTGTTACCCACTGCAAAGCAATGAACTGGGTTGATGAAATGGGATAATTTTGTAATATTTTACGACCATTCTGCTTGATAACTCCGGCAATTTTACGAAAACCTAGCTCTGCACCCGCGATATCTTTATCAATATCCTTTTCCATGCTCATTCCCCCCATCATGACATCATTCCTCATCATTTTAGCACATCACTTCGTCTAAGCTATAATAAACGCTATCATCATGCAATATATAATCACAGCCATACGATAACAGATGAATAATAAAAACAGACGAGTGCTAGGTTAAAAGGTAATTAAACCTGTGTGCATTGTTTATTTCCTTAATTATAATCACCGATTTTCCTGATCTTCATAACATATATTGACTAGATAACTTCCCTTCATGTGCAGTTCTATAAGAGCAAGGAGGGGTTACTATTTGAAGGAAAAAAATTATATGCCAAACTCAATCTTAACAAAACGAGAAAGAGAAGTGTTTGAACT
>DATGSG010000023.1:0-5603 GCA_035302925.1 Virgibacillus sp.
ATCGTCATTGGATTGGACGCATTCGTGGTGTCCCCTGACAAAGAATATATTGATGGCACTGTAGTCTAGCTGTATACATTAAAAAAATGGAAAAAGCCACCCTTTCATTAAGGTTTGTCCTTTTTTCTAAAAACTAAATAAAGTAATTTACAGAATAGTCAAACCTAATTAATGCAACGCTAGTGAATATGGATATAGAAGATTTTCGTAGAACCAAGACAATTGTAAGTCTTTTCAACTATCATTTTGTATTTTGTGCTCGATACCGTAGAAAGATATTCCTTAATGAACAAGTAGACTTGTGCAACGGTCAATGGCAGAACTTCGTCGCATTGCATCATCAGGAAGTCGCAAGACTCGAGCAACACAGTAACAAGCAAATGCGTTGGTATGTCGCTTAATACAGACCGGTCGGAATGACAAAGTTGCCGACTTTAATAATTGAGTGGTGGCGCAAGTGCACGAACGGTCTTCATTGGCTAGTCGGAGTAGCACCAAACTATACGTTTTAGCCCCACGAACTTCTTTGGAAAATCGCAATAGTGTAGGGATGGCAACCTCAACCTCAACCTCAACCGCAAGGTTGATAAGGTCGCCCTAGGAAGTGTGATGTTGGTGGCAAGTTCCCACTAACCCAAAGAACCCCACGGCTTTAGCCGTGGGAGTTGTCAGAGAGAGAGTTATAGCATGCGTCATCATATATGATTTTTGTTAAATATGTTATCATTAACAACAAAGCGCATGATACCAGTCGAAGAGATAAGAATTCATGATTGCATGTGGTCCAATGTCTTTTTTATGGATTAGCCGGGAACACTTATGAGAACATGGATAAGAAAGAGGAGATTGTAAATGAATGATAAAGATCGATCAATAAAATTAGTCGCATTGGATATGGATGGGACTTTATTAACAAAGGATCACGAAGTTTCTGTTGCGAATCAAGAGATGATTGCGAAAGCACAAGCCCAAGGTATAATCGTTATGCTTTGCACGGGACGATGGTTAACTTTTTGTGAGCCTTATGCAGAGAAATTAAGTTTAGATACATATTTTGTCACCGTTAATGGCGGGGAAATCTGGACGGCCACGAAGGAACTTGTAGAGCGGCACGAACTTACGGCTGAAACGATTGAATCCATGTGGCATCTCGGCGATAAAGTCGGTATAAATATGTGGATGACATCAACAACAGGCAATTTTATGAGAAGTGAACGACCAAATGATTTTTATGCCTATCAATGGTTGAAAATCGGATATAGTACGGAAGACCATAAAAAGTTGGCTGCCATAAAAAAACAATTGAAAACCTATGAAGGATTAGAGCTAACGAATTCATTGCCGACAAATATTGAAGTCAATCCTCATGGTGTCAATAAAGCAAGTGCACTTATACGTGTTTGTAAGGAATTAGGCATCACAATGGACGAAGTGATGGCTGTTGGTGATAGTATGAATGATATTAAAATGATTGAGCAGGCGGGAATCGGTGTTGCTATGGGGAATGCACAAAAAGAAGTTAAGGATGCTGCAGACTTTATAACAGATGCGAATTATGATGATGGTGTTGCCAAAGCGATTGAACGCTTGATCGATTAGTTGATTTAATTGGCTTAAAATCAATCATGTATAGAAAAAGTTCAATGGGAGAAGCTATTATAAAGTGTGTTTGATTATTTAATCTGATACATATATATAAGTAGACCCTTTCATTGTTTGTGAGAAAGGAGTATAATGAAGATAGTATGATGAAAGGGGTTGTTGTGTATGGGTTTCTCTAGAGGACCTAAAGAACCAGTTCCTGAGGTTGATACAGACGTTTGGTCATGCACAAACGAAGATTGTCAAGGATGGATGAGGGATTCGTATAGTTTCGAGGAAATACCGAAATGCCCGCTCTGCCAGTCTGAAATGGAAAAAGAAGTGCGTGTTCTTCCAGAATTAAAGTAGCTTTCAATGAAAAATTAAATTATATAATATGAAAAGATGCCCGACTGGCATCTTTTTTATAATTTAAAGTGAGATGTACTTTAATGAATTTCATTAATTTTTGTTCAAAAAGGAAATCCGGATGTTAACAATGATCGGTAATTGTTAATATTCGGATCTTTTTTGTCGTTTTTATAAAAAAGTTCTTTTTATGCTAATTTATTAATCAGTCAGAAAAGAGTGTAATACCATATGACTCGAATACAGATTTAGGAACAGAGAATCGGGCTGTCACAAGTGGGTTTACGACTTGTGATATTTCAGTCTGTCCAACCGCACTCATGAGCATCGTTAAATGCGATAATGTGAGATCTGTATGAGGGTGGATGATATCGATCATTTCCTGGACAGCAATTTTCGTCGCTTTGTCCAATGTTTCAGCAGTTGTAATGACGGATATATGATCCTCATTTTCTAAAAAAGGATAGGCAATTTGCTGTTCTTTTATAACATTAAACGTAACGGTCACTTCACCAGGGACTTCAATACCAGATCCGGAAACTTCTCCATCCCCCATAGCCGCGTGAAAATCGCCGGTCGCGAATAATGCACCTTCATTAAATACTGGAAAGTAGAGTGTTGCTCCTTCTTTCACTAAGACGGTATCCAAGTTGCCACCATGTGCACCAGGTGTCCCACAGCCAATTGGATCGCCTTCTGGGGCTACACCGATGACACCAATCATTTTATTGAGTGGAATGGCCATCTGTTCATCAAATATAGCGTGATCATCTTTAATCGGAAGTATTTTTACATCGAAGTCAGTAAACTGATCACCTAAAACACCGATGCCCTCTCCCGTAACCATAGTCCCTTGATCACCAATATCCAATTTGTTGATAACAACTTTTAGAATATCTCCCGGTGCAGCACCTTCAATGAAAATAGGTCCTGTGGCAGGATTAATTTGTTCCCAATTAATCGCTCGTAAATCAGATGGAGACTGAATTTGATTTGTAAAGCAGTCATAGGTTTCGATTGTAATTGGTTCACCAATAGGAACTGACTTCACAGGTACAGTATCTTTATCAAATGCATAGATAGCTGATTGACAAGAAATAATCGTGCTCATTATTGATCATCCCCCTTATTTTAGAGCATCATTATACCATATTTACGGGAGGGATACAGTGATGCATCGTCGAATCTAAACGAAATATGCAAATGAAATATAAGCATATATCAGCCTGTTTCACTACTATAGATAGAAGAAGGAGATTATTATACGTGAAAAGGATGTGTCTATTTGTACGAAACCAAAAATTATTATGTGTCGGGAAATACAGCAAATGGTTTTATTAATTTATTACCAACAAACATAGAAGATATTAAAAAGGTAATCGTTCTCCATCATGACTCAGATGTTGTGAAAACAATGATATTCAATCAAATCATTGCGCTTATGAAAGGAAAAGGTGCATTAGAAATTATTCATTGTCCTTCAGAGAAAAAGAATAAGGAAGGGGTTATAATGAGGGATGAATCGGTGGCCGTGATTGCTGATCAACTTGTATATTCTGGGATTCGAGTAACCAAGCAAATCGATTGTGGGGATTTTATAGCTGTCCAGTATGATGGAGTGAACGCTAAGTTACGATCAGAAAAATACAGAAAGGATGCTTTTTATTCTTTTAAACAGGCATTAAATACGCATGATGATTTAGAAGCAATCTATATTAATAAAATGGACTTTGTTAAAGCAGATCAGATTGTGAACAACGTCATAACCAAACTCCTCCATTCTGCACCTCAAAAAGACCGAGAGGCAACTGTCTACCGCCGTTTCTTTGGAACAACGACGGCTGCCGGACCCGAGAATAAATTAGCCGACATCATTAAGGATATTTCACATCGTGTTTATATTAAGGGGCGGGCAGGAACTGGTAAGTCCTTTTTCATGAAAAAAGTTGCAGATGCTTGTGAAGAGAATGGCCTAACAGTAGAACGCTATCATTGTAGTTTTGATCCCGATAGTATTGATATGGTACTTGTGCCAGAGCTTGATTTTTGTATTTTTGATAGTACAGCACCACATGAAATTTTCCCAGAAAGGGATGGTGATTCGATCATCGATTTATATGAGCATACGGTTATGAAAGGAACAGATGAAAAGTATGCAAATGAGATTCATAACATAACCAAAAAGTATCAAGATTTATTAAAGGAAGGGGTAAGACATTTAAAAAAAGCAGAGCAGTACCAAGCTGAAATTGAATATGAATATACTGATGTGACAGATGAAATGATCAATAATATCACAAAAAAAGTATATAAACATATGATAGAGTGAAGGAGTAATAATGAAAAGTCAAGTGGGAGCTTCAAAAAGACTTGCACTTTTAAGGTATTCATTGTAAAATAAAGTTAACAGAATATTTAAAGAATGAAAAGTGGGGGAGGTGGATAGGGTGATGACCGTAAATATGTTGAAGCCCTATTACATTAAGGCAGATAACAATCATGTGCGAATTATTTTAGCATACCGATATTTTTCGATACTCATTAATAATCAACTTTATCATTATGTTCCAAGTGAAGCAAATGAGATTAAAGTGAATCGTCAAACAAAGGAAATTGTTAATCTTAAGGCTAAATTTGCCTTCCAAAAAGGTAAAGACATGGTATACCTGAAGATGACCGAACTCATATCCCTTCCAGACTTCTTAATCCAGCTCTACTTTATTGTTGAATCCTATTATGCGCAAACAGAAAAGGACAACAAAGAAGAAAATCCAGAAACTACAGCTATAATAGAGGAATTAGAACGACAAAATATAAAGCGTTTCATTGACAAAGCTCTGGACGAAAAGGATGCTGAAACGTTTCATGAATTAGTAAAGTATTTATAAAATGTAAACTTATGAATAAAAGAATGTGTAGATCGAGACGATTTTGATAGGGAAAGATAATCAAATAAATAAAGGGCATCCCTACTTTTCGTAGGAATGCCCTTTATTTGTTTGAAAAGCAGGGTTCACAAAATGGTGAATATTCCGTTACCAAATAGAGGATACTCCGTTTATATAAAGTTTGTCCAAATTGGTTGAGTATGAGTAAAATGTTTACGGGGTAACTTCTCTAATATTCAGTAAATTGTCTGATTTAAAAAGGATTCTCACCTTTGGTATAATCGTTTTAGACAAACAAACCAAAAAGGTGGAATCCTCATGAATAATGATATCAATAATTTACCTAATTTAAAAGAAATTGAGTCAAATCTTTTTAGTGAACTTCAGGATGTCTTCCAGTCTACTCTCCTTTCTGTCTTGCACGAAATAGATGTTTGGTTGAGAGATAGTCGTGATTTTGAACGTTTTGAAAATCGGGAAATGCAGAAAACAACACTTGCTACGATGGTTGGTCCAATTACAATTAATAGGCGTATATATCGGGATCGCGATGCACGTGATCGTTTTTGTGATTTGTTGAGATATCAAGTTACTAGTCATGAAACGATCCGACAAGAAGTTCTGAAAATTAATCCAAAAGAAATTGAACCTGAAGAATCTGCACCAAAAAGAGAAAAAGATGTTTTGTTTTTAGAAGTAGATGGTCTAAATGTTCACAAACAAAATTCAACTCGTAAGAGTCGTGAAATTAAATTTGGTATTGTT
>DATGSG010000024.1:0-2283 GCA_035302925.1 Virgibacillus sp.
TCTAGATTATGAATGAGCAGATCTATATTTGTTTAATTCTTCCATAAAACCATCAAACATTTCAATATCCATTTGCTGTGCCGCATCAGATAATGCTACCGCAGGATCTGGATGTACTTCAGCCATAATACCATCAGCTCCAACTGCTAGTGCAGCTTTTGCCATAGGGATTAATAAATCTCTTCTACCCGTTGAATGGGTGACGTCAACCATAACCGGTAAATGTGTTTCTTGTTTGAGTATCGGAACAGCAGAAATATCTAATGTATTTCTCGTTGCCGTTTCATATGTACGAATTCCACGTTCACATAAAATAATATTACCATTTCCTCGAGACATTACATATTCTGCTGCATTAATAAATTCTGAGATGGTAGCTGATAGTCCACGTTTGAGCAAGACTGGTTTATCTACTTCACCAGCTGCTTTCAACAATTCAAAGTTTTGCATATTTCGTGCACCAATTTGAATGACATCGATGTGTTCAACTGCTTCTTCCATATCTGCTGGATTGACGATTTCACTAATTACAGCTAAATCATATTCATCAGCAACGCGTTTTAGAATTTTCAAGCCTTCAACACCAAGTCCTTGGAAATCATATGGTGATGTGCGAGGTTTAAATGCTCCACCACGTAATAATTTGATGCCCTTCTTTTTGACTGCTTCCGCTACTGCTGCTACCTGTTCATAGCTTTCAACAGCACAAGGTCCGATAACGAACTCTGTGTGTCCAGCCCCGAGTTTTGCACCCTTAATATCAACAATCGTATCTTCTGGCTTCTTCTTCCGCGAGACTAATAATGCTTTACGGTGGTCATCTTTTTGTAACTCTAATCCCGCTTTAAAGATTTCTTTGAAAATATGTTCTACTGTCGAACTAGCAAAAGGACCAGTATTAGCGTCAATAATCTTATCTAACATGTCTCGCTCTCGAACAGGGTCAAAACGGTTCATACTCTGTTTCCCTTTTAGTTGACCGATATCTTGTACAAGTTTAGCTCGATGATTGATTCTCTCTAATAATTCCAAGTTCACCTCATCTAGCTCGTTTCTTAATTGATCCAAATTATGTTCACTCATCCTAATACTCCCCTTTTACAATCTTTTTATATTTAGAACAATTATAGCTAATAGTCTGAACTTCATAGATAAGATCAATACTAGCATATAGTTTGTTGCTATCCTGTACATCATGATGCAGCGAACTTGTACTCTAGAAGCTTTAGTATAATGTTACTAACAATAGCAAATCTGATTTGAGATGTCAAGGAGACTTTAAATTATGTTTGAATAGGGAGGCATGAGCCACACACAAAAGTTCGCCTACAACCATTTAAATCAATGATTAACTATACTAAGGAAGTGGAGGTCATGTCTGTGGATATGTATAATTGCTTTGCATGTATTTACTACTTCTTGATTGGAGTTTCCGGATGATGGTGAATATACTAACTATTCACACTGAAGCGAAAGGCTATTATTCACTTCAGTGAACAATAGCCATCAATCGATCAACTAAAATTATTTGTTTTTTAACTCTTCAGTAGCCTCTGTCACGGCTTCTGCAACATCTTCTGCAGCGTCTAACGCCTCTTCCCCTTTATTTTTCACAGAATCTTTTTTATCCTGTACAGCTTTCGTTATATCTTCTTTTTTATCAGCGATATTTTTCTCGATTTTATTTGTAGATTTTTTCGCTTTCTTTTTAAATTCAGAACCTTTATCATAGGCTACTTCTTTTAATTCAGATCCTTTTTCTTGAGCAACATCTTTCCACTCATAGGCCATATCTTTAGCTTGAGTTGCCCCTTGGTTTAAATCCTCACGTAATTCTCTTCCTGATTTAGGTGCGAATAGAAGCGCGACCGAAGCCCCCACCATCCCACCGATTAGTGTACCAATTATAAAATCTTTACTATTAATTTGATCTCCCATTATGATTCCTCCTATGTGATTTACTGATGCTTATTTATTTTTCTTGAACATATTCATTGCGGCAATACCCCATTTTACCGCTTGTGATGCCTTTTCTTGATCCTTTGAGGCTGATTGCGTTATATTCATTGAAATCGTATTTAATGATTCATTGAATTCCTGAATCGTTTCACCAATCCCTTTGATTCCATCAAAAATACCGTTAAGTTTAGTCGACTTATCATTGATATCATCTGCTAGCCTATTCGTATGTTGTAAAAGGATTGTTGTTTCAGTCGTAATCCCTTTTAATTGTTCGTCCAAACTATCCATTGTTGTGTCGATTGTCGCGATCATCTTCTTCGC
>DATGSG010000025.1:0-3616 GCA_035302925.1 Virgibacillus sp.
GTAGTGTTTTTTCATGGGATGAATCTGCCATTTGCTCCTATTAATGGAGCGCAGTCCACTTTTCCAATAACTGTTCAATTTTCAGTTTAACTTCACTTGCTTGATTCGATAGTTCGAGCGTTTTTTCATGGTCATTAAATACATTAGGATCTGTCATTTTGAGCTCTGTTTCTTCCAGTACCGTTTCAAGTTCTGTAATATCCTTTTCTATTTTAGTGATTTCACGCTGTATTCTTCGTTGTTCACTTTGCAGTAATTTATCCTCTTTAAAGCTGCGTTTATTTTCATTTGAAGCATTGGTCACTTCTTTTGGGTTAACTAATTCTTCTCGGTCTATCTGTTCTTGCTTCTTCTCGACATAATAATCATAATCACCTAAGTAAGTTGTTATGTGATCCGGTTGCATTTCAATCACTTGGTCAGCAACCTTATTAATAAAATAACGGTCATGAGATACGAAAATGATCGTTCCTGGAAAGTCATTTAATGCCGATTCTAGCATTTCTTTGCTATTAATATCTAAATGGTTTGTTGGTTCATCAAGAATGAGGAAATTAGCTTGTTGCATCATCAATTTAGCTAAAGCGAGTCGAGCTTTCTCCCCACCACTTAATGATTGAACCTGTTGGAGAACATCATCTCCGGAAAACAGAAAATTCCCAAGTACGGTACGAATATCTTTTTCGTCTACATGTTGATAGGCGTCCCATAACTCTTGCAAAACAGTTTTATTAGAGTTTAAATCAGCTTGCTCCTGATCATAGTAACCAATATCAACATTCGTACCTACTTGGATATGTCCGGTGACCGGCTTGATCCTGCCCAACAAGATCTTCAGTAAAGTTGTTTTTCCAATGCCATTTGGGCCGACAAGAGCTATTCGGTCTCCACGATTGATGTGGAGACTTATATCTGAAAAGAGTAATGGTTGATCATCGTCATAGCGAAAGGCAAGTTGCTCTGCCTTAAGGACATCATTCCCACTCCGTTTGTTAACTGAAAAGGAAAATGTAGCATCCGATTCATCGCCTAAAGGACGCTCAAGTTTGTCCAGTTTTTCTAATTGTCTTCTTCTGCTCTGCGCTCGCTTCGTAGTAGAAGCACGCGCTAAGTTTCTTTGAACAAAATCTTCCATTTGTTTTATTTCAGTTTGCTGTTGTTCGTACTCTCGTAAATCCCTCTCATAATTACGGCTTTTCTGCTCGAGAAAACGGCTATATGTTCCGTGGTATATATTCGATTGTCTGCGTGAAATTTCATAAATAATAGAAACTGTTTTATCGAGAAAATAGCGATCATGTGAAACGATTGTTACAGCACCTGGATAACTTCCTAAATACCCTTCTAACCAGCTTAATGTATCAATATCTAAATGGTTTGTTGGTTCATCTAATATGAGCAACTTCGGTTTTTGCAACAGGAGTTTACCTAGAGCAAGCCGTGTTTTTTGTCCACCACTCAACGCATTAATTGGAGTCTCATAATCCTCATCATGAAAGTCCAAGCCTGATAGAACAGCTTTGATGTCTGCTTCATACCGATAGCCCCCATCAACGGTAAAAGCTTGCTGTAACTCATCATAATCGGTTAAGAGCTTTTGATAATGTGTGTCATCTAAAGAATCTGCTTGTTTCATCTTCTTTTCGAAAACTCGCAACTCTTGTTCCTGTGTTTGCAGATGGGAAAACACTTCAACCATTTCATTCCAAATCGTTTTCGTCGACTCGAGTACGGTATGTTGTTCTAGGTAACCGATTGTTAGATCTTTAGGCCGATGAAGATCTCCCTCATCATGATTCATTTCGCCAGCCATTATTTTAAGTAGTGTTGACTTTCCAGCTCCATTTCTACCGACAATTGCTATACGATCATTGCTTTTAATTTCTAGTTTTATATTGGATAAAATTGTTTCTGCCCCAAATGATTTTGATAATGCGTTTAATTGCATGATGATCATGTCTTTCACCTCATATTCTATAGTGTATCGTATTTCTTATGACGCATGCAATCGTATTGTGAATGAAATCACGACTTATGAGGTCATTTCTGTTAATATAGAAGTATAAATAGATAAGGGAGATGAACGTATGTCAACATTCACTCACTTCAATAAACAAGGAAGAGCCCGTATGGTTGATATTAGTGAAAAGGATGCAACCGAACGTATTGCGCGTGCGCGCTCTAGTGTACATGTTACGAAAGATATATATGCCCGTGTTACGGAAAATGATATTGATAAAGGGGACGTACTAGCTGTGGCTCAAGTCGCTGGCATCATGGCAGCGAAAAACACATCAAATTGGATCCCCATGTGCCATCCGCTCCAGTTAAAAGGAATTGATATTTCTTTTGATTGGCTTGTAACGGATCATACGATCGAACTCATTATAGAGACCTATGTGAAGACAACAGGAAGTACCGGAGTTGAAATGGAAGCACTAACAGCCGCATCGGCAACGGCTCTCACCTTCTATGATATGTGTAAGGCAGTAGACAAATCAATGATCATAGGTGAAACTTATTTAGTAGAAAAAAAGGGCGGTAAAACAGGAGACTATCCCCGACAAGAAAAGGAGGAGTCCTAATGGAGCAAAAGAAAATACCACAAGCAACAGCGAAACGATTGCCATTATACTATCGTTTTTTAACAAACTTGAATCATCAAGGAAAGGCGCGTGTATCTTCGCATGAGCTAAGCAAAGCGGTAAAAGTTGATTCCGCAACGATTAGGCGCGATTTCTCTTATTTTGGTGCATTAGGGAAAAAAGGCTATGGATACAATGTAGAATATCTACTTGGATTCTTTCGTAAGACATTAGATCAGGATGAATTAACGGAAGTAGCCCTGATTGGTGTGGGTAACTTAGGGACTGCATTTTTACATTATAATTTTGTTCGAAACAACAATACGAAGATCGTCTTAGCTTTTGATTCAGATCCTAAAAAAGTGGGTACACATATTGAAGGAGTACCAATATATCATATTGATGAGCTAGCAGAAAAGCTCAGTGATGTTCGCGTGGCTATTCTAACCGTTCCTGATAGGGAGGCACAAGATATCACTGAAAAATTAGTTAGAACAGGAATTGAAGGAATATTAAACTTTACACCGGCACGGATAACGGTACCCGACAGAATTCGCGTCCACCATATTGATTTAGCCATCGAGTTGCAATCACTAACTTACTTCTTAAAACATTATCCACTCGATCCTCAAGAAAGTGGAGAATAGAAATCTAAGCTTGAATATTTACAAGGGCTTTACATCGGCTATGTTAAAGTAGTCCGGTCGTGAATCAATGTCATCATTTTATGAATTTCATAATACCGGTTTAGTGCCACACCGATACAATATATAGTTTCGTTGAACCCTTCTTAACTATATATTATATCGATGTTGCTGATTTTGGTAATTATGCAATTCATTCTATTAAGTGAAGAAGGTGAGCTATGTTTCATATCTTTAAGCAGTTATCGTGGTTTTTTAAAGAGTATTGGAAAAGGTATACATTGGCAATTATTGCATTAATCATAGCAAGTGCAATTGGTTTAATACCACCCAAGCTTGTTGGATATATCATTGATGAAATACGTTTTGATCGATTAACAATGAATA
>DATGSG010000026.1:0-10055 GCA_035302925.1 Virgibacillus sp.
AAAGTACATACTTAAAATAAAATTGAGCCGCAACATACATCCGTACATACGTTGGTGTGAGAGGTAGGGAGCTAACTACTCTTTGTTGTACAAAAATTAGAAGGAAAAATGAGAGGGTGGTAAATGTGATAATCTTGGAAAAACATGATCACACTGTATACAAAATGAAAAATGGTGGAGAATTATGACGAAAGACTATTGGAAGATTATTCGTCGCAAGATTGATTGGCCTGTATTTTTATGCAGTGGTGGCATATTATTGGCATTCGTGCTATTTTCAATTATAAAATTAGACCAAGTCAGCAATTTTGTGAATACAGGATTTGATTTATCCATTCGCTACTTTGGGGCGTATTGGCAATTTCTAATGTTGGCTACCTTTATAGTAGGCGCGATAATAGCGGGTTCAAAGTATGGCAAAGTCCGCCTGGGCGACGCAAAGAAGCCTGAGATGTCTTATTTTAAATGGTTAGCCGTTATTTTGACGACGGGTCTCGGTGCGGGTGGTGTATTTTGGGCAGCGGCAGAGCCTATGTACTACTTTTTGGACGTGCCTCCCATGCAAAGTGGAATAGAAGCCGGCACCAATGAAGCGATTGGGCCTGCATTGGCACAAAGTTACATGTCATGGGGCTTCACCGCATGGTCTGTATATGGGGCGGTCAGTTCCATTATTTTGATTTACGCACATAAACATAAGGGTATGCCATTGAAGCCGAGGACTCTTTTGTACCCTATTTTAAAAGAGCGGATTTTAACGAGCAAATGGGGCACCGCTGCTGATATATTTTGTATTATAGGCGCTGCCGCCGGTACGATCGGTCCGATTGGTTTCCTTGGGTTGCAAGTTAGCTATGGAGTCAGTTCGATCTTTGGCATATCGGATACATTCGTGACACAGCTCGCGGTCATCGTTGTGTTGTTAGGGGTCGTACTTGTATCCACCCTTACAGGTATAGAAAAGGGGATCCAATTTCTAAGTAAGCTCAACGTGAATTTAGTAGCAGTGATTGCCGTCTTCCTGGTCGTGTTAGGGCCGGGTCAGTTCATCATCAATACGTTCTTCTCTTCATATGGCACCTATATTACTGATTTCGTGAGTATCAGTACATTCCGCGGAGATGATGTCTGGCTTGGAAACTGGATGCTCTTCTTCTTCGGATGGTTTATAGGGTTCGGCCCTTTGGTGTCATTATTCGTCGCAAGAATTTCCAATGGGAGAAAAATCCGCGAAATATTCTTAGTGGTTGCCGTAATAGCACCTATCGTCACAAATTTTTGGTTTACGGTACTTGGCGGATCGGGTATTTTTTATGAATTAAATAATGCAGGTTCTGTCAGCGGTCCATTGAATGAAGGCGGATTGCCCAGTGCAATCATCGCAATAGCGGAACAAATGCCGTTAGGATTCATCATGCCTTCTGTTTTCTTAATCTTGACAACACTATTTGTAGTGACGACAGTTGACTCCATGTCGTATTCTATTTCCATGGCCGTGACAGGTGACGGGAACCCTCCAAAAGTCATTCGGCTATTTTGGGCGGTCATCATGGCGACAATTGCCGCCATCCTAATCAAAGTTGGTGGCGGTGGGATCGGTGCTTTGCAGTCATTTGTCGTAATTGCTGCAGTTCCAGTATCGATTCTCTTGCTTCTGGTCGTATGGTACGCTCCGAAAGTAGCAAAAGTGCTGGCGATTGAGCAGGGGATTGTTAAGAGAAAGTAGTGTGCAGAATGAAAGTTGAGGAAGAAGTTTCTTCATATTTGTAACATCGGAAATCATGTATATAAAAGTCGGTTTTTGGGGGTCAGTCCCCCGCCGTGATACAGTGCTAATGTGGCGGGGGACTGACCCCGTAAGAAGGAGGAAGAATTATGTATGAAATATTAGGCCATCATCACATCTCAATGATTACGAAAGATGCCCTCTTGAATCATGAGTTTTATCGAAACGTGCTCGGTTTGCGACGTGTTAAGAAAACAGTGAATCAGGATGACCCGACAATGTATCATTTATTTTATGGGGATCAAACGGGAAGTGCTGGTACAGAGTTATCCTTTTTTGAAATGCCAATGGTCGGGCGAACACACCGGGGGACAAATGCGATCACGCAAATTGGTTTACTTGTCCCATCATTTGAAAGCCTGACATATTGGGAGGACCGATTTGATGAATTAGGCGTAGAACATGGTGAAATCACCGAATATGCAGGAAGAGAAGCGCTTCATTTTGAAGACCAAGAAGGTTTACGAATGGTTTTACTAAACAATCAAGGTGATCAGGTGCCTGGATTTTGGTCGGTATGGAATGATTCTACAGTCAAAAAAGAGCATCGTATTTTAGGAATGGGCGCGATTGAAATAACGGTCCGCTATCCTGATCGTTTAGCCGCAACATTGCAGAATCTATTTGGTTATGTAAAAGGAGTCTCCTCACATCAGGAAAATATTTTTCAGTCTATTTCAGGAGAAGCATTTGGGGAAATTATTATTAAACAACAAGATGGACCGAGTGAGAAACCCGGACGAGGAAGTATTCATCATCTGGCAATTCGGGTGAAAGATGAGTTGGAATTACAATACTGGGACAAGGTTGTAAAGGATAGAGGTTTTCATTCAACTGGAATTGTAGATCGTTTTTATTTTAAAAGTTTATATTTTCGGGAATCTAATGGTGTATTATTTGAAATTGCTACAGATGGACCTGGATTTACCGTGGATTCATCCGTTGAGGAACTAGGCGAGAAACTAGACTTACCACCATTTCTTGAAAAAAGACGCCCGGAAATCGAAGCAAACTTAGAGTCAATTGATTAACAAGAAGAGACTAAAGATGGAGAAATAAGGTTAATGGGGTCAGTCCCCCGCCATGGTAAAGTGCTAACGTGGCGGGGGACTGACCCCATTGCTGAATTAAAATGCTGGCATATCTACAGCCTGATCGATGACGTCTTGTGGTACCACGATTGGATCAACGCCATTGATGTTAGAATATACGGCCTTCATATCCTGTGCAATGGTTAGTTCATCTCCCTCTACTTCCAGAGTTATATCAGACTTCATATTGAATGATTTCATTTCATAATTTTTTTTATTGATTTCAATTTTATAGTCTAGTGCATTCATTTTCATGCTTTTTAACATTTCTTGTTCATCTTTACCGAGAGAGTCCATCAATTCGGCGGGGAGGGTTTCATCAAGCACTTCTTGAAATAGCTTATCAAATTCCTCTCCATCTGCATTCAATGTGAGCATATATGAATCGTCATTTTCTTCGAATTCCAATTCTTTTGTATAGTCTTGAATCATCTTAAGTTGTTCAGCGGGATCTTGCTGTTGATCCCCCATATCTATTGCATCAAACATTTCAGTAGTTGTTTTGAGCCATTGTTTAGAGGTGCTCTCATAGATATACAGATCATCTTCTATCAGATACATTTCTAGATCCATTATATCTTCCATATCCTCCATGATTAAATGTGTTGCTCCTTTTTGATGAATAGCCATGGGATCCAAGGTCATTTCCATATCAAATGTATTTTCTGTTTTTATTGGCTCACCCTCTTCAGGATAATCTATTGTTTGATCTACAACTGCTTTAATTTCAGCACTTTCCATATCATTCGCTACTTCCACTGCTTTTTCATATACTTCTTCTTCATCTTCACCACAAGCCGTAAGTATTGTCATCAGCATCGCTGCCATTAAAACGGTAAGTAATCTTTTCAAAATCATCATTCCTTTCTATATATTAGTTTTGTAGTTCTCCTAAATGAACAATCGTCTACTTCCTATCTGAAGAGCTATTATGTAATCGAATGCTAAAGGTCATGAAAGTGGCTTGTTAACAGCTTTTACTTGAAAATACAGAAGGAAACATCCTGAGCAAATATCGAACAACTATATCAAGTTTATCAGAATAGAATGATTAATCAATCCCGCTTTGAGACATTTACTACTTGTCGCCATTACAGCTATCCCCTTATATTGAAAAAAGCCTCACACTCGTATCGATGGGGCTGTGAAGTATTCAGTCATAAACAAGCTGCTCGTTCCATAAAATTGATAAAAGAGGAATGATGAGGGGGAATTATAATGGGACGAGTTAATAAAATTGGCTTATGGGGGATTGGATTTCTACTATTGGCCTTTTTGGTCCAGTTTCCAATCCAGAAAATTGAAACGACATGGGACACATGGTCCTTACCATTAAGTGGGAAGACAATTGTTATTGATCCAGGTCATGGTGGTCCTGATGGAGGGGCGGTAGGAAAAGATCAAACGAATGAAAAGGAGATTTCACTCCTTGTTGCCTTAAAGCTCCGCGACTATTTGCAACAATCCGGTGCACTCGTTTATTTAACGCGGGAAGAAGATACAGACTTGGCCGCAGATCAGACAAAAGGACTGTCTGCAAGAAAGTCCGAGGATATCCGAAATCGACTACAATTTATTCATGATCATGAAGCAGATCTATTCGTAACGATTCACCTCAATTCCATTCCATCGCCACAATGGAGTGGTGCGCAAACATTTTATTATCCGAAATTTGATGAAAGCAAGCACCTTGCCAATATGATTCAAGCGGAGGTCATCCGTAATTTAGAAAATACAAAACGCTCCGCATTAGCGATGAACGGAATCTTTTTATTAAAATACGCTGAGGTCCCTGGCGCATTAGTGGAAATCGGTTTTCTCTCAAATGAATTAGAACGAGAACAATTAAAAACCGGTGCATACCAACGTAAAATGGCTGCAAGTATTTACGAAGGCATTTTACGCTATACAACCGAAGAAGCAAAAGAGTGAGGCAAAAGTAAGCTATGATAACACTTCACCCCATTCTACATGAACCTTTACTATGATTCATATCACTTAGATTTCATATGAAATATGGTATACTGAAAAAAGAAAGACCATTATCAATATATATTCTAAAGTTTGGACAAGGAAGGTGGATAATTGTGTTAACAAAAGAAGAAGTTTTACAATTACTCAATTCAGTAAAAGATCCGTTTTTACATAAAACGTTAGAAGAAACGAACGGTATTTCAGAAGTTAGAATTATTGAGGATAAGAAACACGTTAGCGTTAAGATTGCTATTGGTAAACCAAATACAGCTGAGCAAATGGAGTTGCAACAGGAACTAGTAGGGATCTTAAAGAAAAATGGTGCGAAAACAGTTGGTCTTCGTTTTGAAGAATTACCGGCAGAAACAATCCAGAAATTTCAACCAACTGGTGAACAACAGGCAGGTTCGTTACTCGGTGGTGGAGCTGACCCTCACTTTATTGCAATCGCTAGTGGTAAGGGTGGCGTAGGAAAGTCAACAGTTACTGTTAACTTGGCAACCTCTTTGATGCGACTTGGTAAAAAAGTCGGTATTATTGATGCTGATATCTATGGATTCAGTGTACCTGATATGATGGGTATTGAAGAACGACCTGTCGTTCGTGGAGAGAAAATTATACCTGTAGAGCGTTTTGGAATTAAAGTTGTCTCCATGGGCTTTTTCGTCGAGGATAACTCACCGATTATATGGCGTGGACCAATGCTCGGCAAAATGATTAATAGCTTTTTTAAAGAAGTAGAATGGGGCGATCTTGATTACCTCTTACTCGACTTACCACCAGGCACAGGAGATATTGCCATGGATGTTCACGAATTGCTTCCAGCATGTAAAGAAGTGATTGTTACGACCCCACATCCTACTGCTGCATTTGTAGCGGCCCGTGCTGGACAAATGGCGTTGAAAACAAACCATGAAATATTAGGTGTTATCGAAAATATGGCTTATTTTGAAAGCAGGAATACAGGTGAGAAGGAGTATGTCTTCGGTAAGGGTGGCGGAAAAAAGTTGGCTGAAGTGTTACAAACGAAAGTACTTGGTCAATTGCCACTTCAACAACCATATGAAGATGAAGGTGAGTTTGCTCCATCCGTTTATCAGGAAGACCATCCATTAGGTCAAGAATATCATAGAATTGCAGCAAAAATTATCGCACAAGTAGAAGAATAATTTAAAATTCAAAAGGAGGTGGTATATATCACCTCTTTTTTGATCATATATTAATGAGAATCCAGTTTACTGTTTAGCACCGCCACTTTCTTCCTCACCTTCCTTTTTGGGTTCTTCATTCTCTTTTTTCTCGCTATCTTTATTTTTACCTTGTTCCTCTGCAGCCTTTAATAGGGTCTCTTTGATTTTCTCTTGAAATAAGGGGGTTTCTAATGTTTGTTGGATAATTTCCTCCATATGAGCACGAAACTGTTGGCTTTTCATAACCCCTAACATTTGCTCGGTGATTTCAGGGTTTTGTAAGATCTCAATCATTTTTTTTTGAAAATCGGCATCATTCATTAATCTTTTGACGAGCTCCATTTGTTCATCATCCATTGACTTGGCAAATTCTGTGACAAATGTAGGGTCTTTAAAAAGATTGATCCACATTTTTTGGCCTTTTTCTGAGGTGAGCACATTGTTGATTGAATCTTTAACCACATCAGATTCGATTACGAGTTGTTCTTTCATTTTCTCATCAGTCATAATTTCTCGTAGCACCTTTTTCCCATCCTCTGTTTGGAGGATATCGACAATCATTTTCTTTGTCGTGTCATAATCAGAATCTTTGGGACTTGTTTGACCCCCATTGCAAGCCGTTAAGAATAGAAGAGAGATCATAAATATTGAAGTAAAAAGCATTCGCGTCACTCGGAAAACCTCCTTTGACTTAAGCTTAATATAAGTAGACGAGGCAAAAATATTCATGTTAAGAATGAAAAAAGAGTGTATTCGTGATAAAATCATTAAAGAATGTTAAAAGATGAGGCTTTTTAGAAGATAAATATGTAGTTTATAGTAGGAGGAAGAAGGCTTGAATAGTCGTAAGGTAGTTGAATTATTCTTTAAAACATTATTGATCGGTGGAGTCGTCGGTCTTGTTACAAGTATTTTTGTAAAATCAAGTTTATATGCGGGCAGTTTCAATCCTTTGGATATAAAGAATTTATTAGTTTTAATTGCCTGGTATTTTGTATATGGCTTATTATATAGTGTAGTCAGTCAAGCTGGTTTTTTCTCGTATTTGTTTATCAATCGATTTGGGCTTAGTATATTTCGTTCATTTTGGCCAACTGTTCAGTTACTTGTTATTGCATTTGTCCTCTTTGATCTTGTGTACTTTCCATACCAAGCTACAAAAGGTGATGTTTCCATCATTTGGTATATCTTGATGACCGCCGCTATTTTAGCCGTTGGCATAATTGTTTCAACGATTAAAGCAAAACAAACAAATCGTAGTGCTTTTGTTCCGGCACTATTCTTGATGGTTGTTATGACAGCAATTGAGTGGGTTCCAGGTATGCGAACAGAAGGAACAGATTATGCAACCATCATGATTATTACTTTACTTGCTTGTAATGCCTATCAATTACTCGCCTTAACTCGATTATCCAAAGTGGATGGTAAAGCAAAGAAAAATAATGAAACAAATAAGGTGAATAAACCCGATCATAAAGTCTCTGTGAGCAAATAAAGTTTTGATCACATAAATGCTTCTGATTATAATAAATAGGCTACATAGAGCAGTAGGTTTCTGTATCATCCAGAAATCTACTGCTCTTGACTTTTCAATTGGTTATATGAACAATCGGAAGCACTTTATTGTATATTTGCCTGGTATCAGATAAATCTTATAATCAGCCATTACATCGCTACTCCACTAATTTACTTTCCGCATGAGCTTGGTTCATGAGTTCTGAAATAGGGACAAATCGATAACCTTTATTTTCCAATCCAGGTAAAATGGTTTTTAAAGCTTTGGCTGTTTGCTTGGCAGAGTCAGATGCATGTAGAAGTACAATATCGCCGTTGGATGTTTGCTCCATGACGTGATCAATGATTGTTTGTGCCCCGGGATTTTTCCAATCATTTGGATTCACATTCCAGTGGATTACTTTATATCCTAATTCCTCAGCAAGTTCAATGACATCTTCGTTGAAATGTCCGCTCGGTGGCCTTAACAGTTCAATATCCTCATAACCTAATTTGCCAAAAATCTCTTTAGCGTATAGTAGGTCTTTCCGAACTTGTCCTATTTCCTGGTCTAGATAGCTTTTATAGCGATATCCTAGCATCCCGAGTTCGTGTTTATCTTCAATAATACGCTCAACAATAGCGGGGTGCCGTTCTGCCCACTCTCCACTCACAAAGAAAGTGGCCTGCACTTGATTTTGTTTTAATTCCTTTAATATACCTTCAACTTTTTCTTCACCCCAACTAATATTGAATGTTAAGGAAATATTCTCTTCACTTTCATTTCCCTTTATTAAAGCGGTTGGAGTATCTTTAGAAAATACAAAAAGAGAACTAGGCCGTCCAAACCATAAAAACAAGGCGATAAATAATGAAAGTGTGATAATGAATAACCATCGTTTCCATTTACTAAATTCCCACACATAGAAATCATCCATACGTTAACCTCCCTTACACCTGTATAAATTATATATTTGCATAGGTTAATGAATTTCATAATACCGATTTAGTGCCACATCGATACAGCATATAGTTTCGTTAAACCGTTCTTAACTACATATTGTATCGATGTTACTGGTTTTGGCAATTATGAAATTCATTCAGGTATAGACCTTTATTCATTCTATGAATAAAAAGGATAAATATGAACAAGCAATATGAATTTTACCTATTAGAATGAATTTCATAATTTAAGATAACCAGCTATGTCACTTCGATATAACTATGAATAGGGATTATGAAATTCATTAATTAAAGAGAAAAATGTAACTTTTTAGAGAAAGTAGGATGAAAAGTGTGAGAAATAGGGAATAGTACATTATCGTGTGTTAGTAAATCGCGGTAAAAGGTTTGGCAGGACATACATTTAGCGTGCCATTATGAAGTATAACGAACGTATTACTCGATTCGATCATGATAAGAAGCGGTGTTTATGGTAAAAGATAATAGGAAAAGAAGGCTAGAGGTGAAAGGAATGTTGGCATTTATAATTAATGATATGGAACGTAAAGAAATGGAGTATGTAGTGAAACGTGAATTGGAAGAGATATTAATGGATCTAGAAGATGAGCGCATTGACGATATCGTTAAGGAAACGATGTGTGATCGTTATCAAGTTCTATTTAAACTATTACAACGGGTTGTAAGCGAGCAGGAATGTTCAAAGTATATGTTAAACACAAGGAAATATAATTAAACTTATAAGGGCCTTATAAATGGCTACCTTCATTATATGTGAACCTATCCTTGAAGGAGAAGGCACGATCAACGCCCCCCCAAATTAAAGCACGTTTAATTTGGGGGGTGGTTTGACAATGACTACTCGTAGGTCTGGAGTATTCAAAATGGCAACAGATTAATTTGTTTCGATATATACAAGTAATGAATTACATAATCTCTATTTATAGCTGGTTACGGTAATTATGAAATTCATTCATAAGGCATAGAAGAACCTATAGGTTGATCAATAATAAACTCTGAATGCTTATTTGATTTTAGACTTGTTAAAAGGATGAAATCATAGAGGAAAGGGGATTTAACCTAATAATAATCATTTTAGTTGCTCTTCTGAATAGGATATGCTATATTTATTGCTGTTGCGTTACTTGGAAGAAAGAAATAATAAATACTAGTTACAAAGTTGTTGACAAAAAAAATCTAGTATGTTATATTTTAAAAGTCGCAAAAAAAGAAACACATGACAGATTGATCTTTGAAAACTGAACAGAACAACCAGTATGTTAGAAAGAACATGAATTTGTTCTTTATACATCAGCATGATCATTACATGAATTCTCATTCAACTTTGTTGTTTGATATTCGGTAACTGAACAGCTGATTTTAATACAAGTATGAAACAAGCTAAGATTATTTCATATTATGAAGATGATGTATTCATTTATATCATCCGACTGATGTGTCGAACTTATCTATTATGGAGAGTTTGATCTTGGCTCAGGACGAACGCTGGCGGCGTGCCTAATACATGCAAGTCGAGCGCAGGAAGCAAACGGAAGCCTT
>DATGSG010000027.1:0-2915 GCA_035302925.1 Virgibacillus sp.
GCTTTAATTGTTCGATAAATGAGGAAGACAGTAAAGACAATTTGGACGATCGCTAGTGGAAGGTATAGGAGATCGATCATCATTTTATCGAACACAAACATGGCCAAAAATAGTATAGCTTGTATGAAAAAGACACGCTTCGAACGTAAGATGGCCGAAAATCCAAGTGACAAAATCGCGAGTAAAAAAACAATTGGATAGGTCGTAGCAAATGCGTTGAATAGTGGTTCATTTGTTGTGAGTAATTCAAGGTACATATTCATCTTTTATCACATCCTTGTTCTTCATAAGTGAACTTAACTAGCCTGATCTAGTTGATCATTAGTGTGTACTAAAAGCACTTATCATAAACGGAAATGATCATATGAAAAAACTACCATGAAAAGGGTGGCGACCCCACAATGGTAGTTTTTTTATATGAAATCAAAGATCGTTATTTCTTGAGCATATCAAAAACTTGTTCAACATCTTTGTCCCCACGTCCAGATAAATTGATGATAACAATGTCATCATGATTTAAAGTAGCCGCATATTTCATGGCATAAGAAATGGCATGGGCACTTTCAAGAACGGGAATAATGCCTTCTGTTTCCGAAAGGACTTGGAATGCTTCCAGTGCTTCTGAACCTGAAACGGCATGGTATTGAGCACGATTCGTTGTTTTTAAATAACTATGTTCCGGGCCAACACCTGGATAATCGAGACCAGCTGCAATCGAATGTGTTGCACCTGGTTCGCCTTGTTCATCTAATAATGTATGGCATTTAAATCCGTGTAAAACGGCAGGAACTCCCTTAGATAAAGAGGCAGCTTCCAACGGCTCTGCACCAATCAATTGCACTTCTTCATTCGCAATATAATGGGCAAATGCTCCTATCGCATTACTTCCTCCACCAACACAGGCAATGACTGCGGTTGGTAACTTACCTTCTTTTTCAATAATTTGGCGTTTAGACTCCTCACTAATAACGGATTGAAAAAACCTGACAATTGATGGATAAGGATGAGGTCCGACGGCTGATCCAAGAAGATAATATGTCTGCTGATGATTCTCAATCAGATCATTTAAGGCCGCATCAACCGCATCTTTTAAACGACCTTGTCCATTTGTAACCGGTACAACTTTGGCCCCAAGAAGTTCCATCCGAAAGACGTTCAATGCTTGTCGTCGGATATCTTCCTCCCCCATATAAATGACGCATTCAATTTCAAACATGGCACAAGCTGTTGCCGTAGCAACTCCATGTTGACCAGCACCTGTTTCTGCAATAATTCGCTTGGCACCCATCCGATTCGCAAATAAGATTTGGCCAATGACATTATTAATCTTATGGGCCCCAGTATGATTCAAATCTTCACGTTTTAAATATATTTTTGCACCACCAACCGATTTGGTTAGGTTTTCGGCGAAAGTGAGTGGACTTTCTCTCCCAACATACTCTTTTAGATAATAGTGATATTCATCTACAAAAGAAGGGTCATTTTTACATTCCTCAAATTGATGGGCAATGTGATCCATAACTTCTTGTAGTTCAGGTGGAACAAAACTACCACCAAATTCCCCAAAATATCCATCTTTCATGATCATCTACCCCTTCCTTAATTTAATAGAAAATTAGCATAATTATAACCCTTTATTGGTCATATGTAAATGAATTTCATAATACCCGTTTAGTGCAACATCGATACAGCATATAGTTGCGACGAACCGTTCTTAACTACATACTGTACCGATGTTGCTGATTTTGGCAATTATGAAATTCATTCATGTAAATGCATTTCTATTAAAGAAATACAAATGCCGCGGTTCAATTTTCATTACCGTATTACTTATAGTAAGATATGTACGAGAACAAAATTGAAATACATATAAATGGGGGGCCGGTTGAACTGAGAATAAAGAGGGTTCTTATATTTTTATTGCAATTAGGTATGCTTTGGCTGATCTATCAAGTCGGCTCGATTATTGTGCAGTATCTACATATTCCCATTCCCGGTAATGTACTGGGAATGATTATCTTATTTATTTCATTAATAACGGGGGTCATAAAGCTCGAATGGATTGAGAGAGCTGCATCATTTTTATTAAAGCATCTCGTTTTTTTCTTTATTCCGATCACAGTAGGAATGATGACGCTCGGTTCGACTTTCCAACACCATGGATTCCTCTTGTTTGTTATCTTAATCGGAAGTGCTATTTTAGGAGGAGCCATTACAGGTCGGGTTTCACAGAGATTGATGAGTAAATAGAAAGATGGTGCCAACGTGAGTATTGGAATCACATTATTTAGTATGATGTTAACGATTAGTGTCTACATCCTTTCTTTATGGGTATTTAAAAAAAGACCCTCTATATTTACCATGCCGATTTTATTTTGTACGATCGTTATTATTGCTGTCTTCGTCATTGGTGGCATTTCCTATGAAGAGTACCATCTAGCAAAGGAAATCATGACGTACTTGCTTGGGCCTGCGACAGTCGCTCTTGCGGTACCTTTATATAAGCAAAGAAAAATGATTAAAAAGAATATGCTTCCAATTATGGTTGGGATGATGTTAGGCACGATCGTTACCATCGGTTCTGCGGTAGCGATGGCGATTTGGTTCGGTTTATCAGATGTCATGATTCGTTCATTAAGTGTAAAATCAATTACCATTCCTATTGCAGATGAAGTCGCTTATATTCTGGATGCAAACCCAACCCTAGTTGCCGGTTTTGTCATGATCACGGGCATGTTTGGTGCGATGTTTGGTTCCGTGTTGCTGAATATCGCAAAAATCACTCATCCCGTAGCACGGGGACTCAGTTTTGGTACGATGGCACATGGTATTGGAACGGCACAGGCCATGAATGAAGGAGAAATTCAAGGAGCGACATCTGGCATTGCAATTGGTCTTGCCGGAATTTTTACATC
>DATGSG010000028.1:0-30522 GCA_035302925.1 Virgibacillus sp.
AATTATGAAATTGATTCAACCATATGATAAAATAAAGATAATGCTCTAAAGGAGGCAGGACGATGTCAAATAAATTAGTTCTGATCGATGGAAATAGTATCATTTATCGTGCGTTTTTTGCACTTCCATTATTAAATAATGATAAAGGTGTATACACGAATGCTGTATATGGTTTTACAACGATGTTATTAAAAATATTAGAAGAAGAAAAGCCGACACATATGCTCGTTGCTTATGATGCAGGAAAGACTACCTTTCGTCATGATACATATAAAGAGTACAAGGGTGGGCGTCAGAAAACACCGGGTGAACTATCCGAACAATTTCCATTAACAAAAGAATTACTAGATGCGTTCCGTATTCCACATTATGAATTAGATCTGTATGAAGCAGATGATATTATTGGCACGCTGGCAAAGGCAGGTAAAGATCAAGCCTGGGATGTAAAGGTTATTTCGGGTGATCAAGATTTATTACAACTCGTTTCTGAAACGGTTACCGTTGATTTGACAAAAAAGGGAATAAGTGAGGTTGATTCATATACGCCCGATTTTATGATCGAGAAAATGGAGTTAGCACCTGATCAAATTATCGACCTTAAAGCTTTAATGGGGGATAACTCAGATAATATTCCTGGTGTGCCTGGAGTTGGTATTAAGACGGCAACAAAGCTATTAAAGGAATACGAAACCATTGATAATGTATATGAACACCTTGATGAGCTAAGTGGAAAAAAGTTAAAAGAAAACTTGAGTACGTATAAAGACGACGCATTTATGAGTAAGGAACTCGTCACGATTAAATGTGATACGCCGATTGAAATATCACTGACTGATCTCGAATACAAAGGATATGATGAAACGAAGGTATATGATCTATTTAAAGATTTAGGTTTCCAATCGTTATTAGCCCGGACAGGCATTGAAAGTGATGAGAGTGAAGAAGAGTTAGAAGAAATCGACTTCACCATTGTAGATGATATTACAGTGGATATGTTTACCGGAAATGAAGCGATGGTTGTTGAAATGCTTGGTGAAAATTATCATGAAACACCGATCGAAGGGATAGGCCTTGTTAATAAGAAAGCTAAATACTTCATTCCAATTGATATAGCAGCGAAATCAGACGTGTTTAAGCAATGGGCAGAAAATGGGACATCCCATAAAAGCGTGTATGACGCGAAAGCAACATTAGTATCACTTCTGAAATATGACATTCATATGAAGGGCATAACATTTGATTTATTGCTCGCTTCTTATTTATTAAATCCATCAGATAGCAACCAAGATATTCCCGCCATTGGCCATCGATTAGGAGAAAGAAATGTTTTACAGGATGAAGATGTGTATGGGAAAGGTGCTAAGATAAAAGCCCCAGAACAAGAAGAATTAGCGGACCATGTCGTTCGAAAAACGGGAATCATTTTTGATTTACAAGATGAGATGATGACCCACTTACAAGAAAATGAACAAGCTGAACTATATAAAGAACTTGAAATGCCTCTCGCGTTAATTTTAGGAGAGATGGAGCATCAAGGGGTCCAAATCGATATCAAGCGACTCAAAGAGATGGGTATCGAATTGGAGTTACGACTAGCCGAGATTGAAAAGGACGTCTATGAGCTTGCTGGGGAGGAATTTAATTTGAATTCACCACAACAACTCGGTCCGATTCTATTTGAAAAACTGAAGTTACCTGTCATTAAACGGACAAAAACAGGTTATTCAACAGCAGCTGATGTCTTGGAAAAACTGGAAGGCAAGCATGATATTATTCCAAAAATTACGATGTACCGTCAGTTAAGAAAGCTTTTATCAACGTATGTGGATGGATTACTTAAAGTAGTCGACCAAGATACAAAAAAAATTCATACACGTTTTAATCAAGCATTAACACAGACCGGGCGTCTTAGTTCCATTGAGCCAAACTTGCAAAATATTCCTATTCGGATGGAGGAAGGACGCAAGATACGGCATGCATTTATACCATCGAAAGAGGACTGGGTCATCTTTGCCGCGGACTATTCCCAAATCGAATTGCGAGTCCTTGCCCATATTGCTAAAGATAACAAGTTAATCGAAGCATTCCAAAATGATCGTGATATTCATACACAAACTGCCCAAGATGTTTTCCACGTCGAGGCTGATGATGTGACAGAGAATATGCGGGATCAAGCGAAGGCAGTAAACTTTGGTATTGTTTATGGAATGAGTGATTATGGGTTATCACAGAACCTCGGTATCTCTCGAAAGGAAGCTCAGCGTTTTATTGATCGGTATTTTGAAAGCTATCCTGGAGTTCAAACCTATATGGAAGAAGTTGTACAGGAAGCGAAACACAAAGGTTATGTTACGACGTTAATGAATCGAAGAAGATATGTACCCGAAATTACGAGCCGAAACTTTAATATTAGAAGTTTTGCTGAGCGTACAGCGATGAATACACCTGTACAAGGAAGTGCTGCCGATATTATCAAAAAAGCAATGATTGATTTGCATACGAAGATCATTGATGAAAAGTTACAGGCTCGGATATTACTGCAAGTGCATGATGAATTGATTATCGAGGCCCCTAAAGAAGAAGTTGAGGAACTCATTAAAATTGTTCCCGCCATGATGGAGAAAACAGTCGAACTTGTTGTTCCATTAAAAGTAGATTATTCTTATGGAAACAGCTGGTTTGAAGTATAGTAGAAAAGGTTTGCACAAGGAGATTGAAGTTGATGCCAGAATTACCAGAAGTCGAAACGATTAAAAATACATTAAATCGTTTCGTATGTGATCGAACAATTAAAGATGTTATCGTTTATTGGCCAAATATAATTAAACATCCAGATGATGTGGAAGAGTTTAAGCATCAGTTAATCGGGCAAACCATCCAAAAAGTTGCTCGAATTGGAAAGTTTCTATTATTTGAGTTGGATGATTATAATTTAGTGTCCCATTTACGAATGGAAGGAAAGTATAGTGTGCAATCACAAGATCTACCATATACGAAGCATACTCATATTATTTTTCAATTTACAAATGGCGAAGATTTACGCTACAACGATGTAAGGAAATTTGGTACGATGCATGTTTTTAAAAAAGGGGAAGAGCGTACACAAAAACCTTTAAACCAACTTGGACCAGATCCTTTTGAAGCAGGTTTTACCATGGATTATTTTCAAGATAAATTAAGCAGAACAGGTAGATCCATTAAAGCCGCTTTGCTGGACCAGACGATCGTTGCCGGATTAGGTAATATTTATGTGGATGAGACGTTGTTTAAAGCAGGGGTTCATCCACTTAAAAAAGCAAACGAGTTATCGGAAAACGAGATACGTATGATCAAAGTTGAGGCCATTCATACATTATCTGAAGCTGTCAAACAGGGTGGAACGACGATTCGATCCTATACAAATAGTACGGGTGAAATGGGAATGTTTCAACAAGAGTTATTTGTTTATGGACAGGAAAATGAAGCGTGTAAAAATTGTGGAGACATCATTGTGAAAATGAAAGTAAGTGGACGGGGAACACATGTATGTATGACATGCCAACAAGAATAGAGGTGTACAAATGGCATTAATTATTGGATTAACAGGAAGTATTTCCAGTGGAAAAAGTACGGTTTCGGCGATGATAAAGGAACTAAATATTCCTGTCGTAGATGCAGATAAATTAGCCCGGGATGTAGTGGAACCCGGGGAAGAGGCGTATGCTGACATCGTCCATGTATTTGGTGAAGAAATATTGTTAGAAGACCGTGCAATCGATCGTAAGAAATTAGGAGAGCTTATTTTCTCTCATAAAGAAAAACGGGAGCAATTAAATAACATCGTTCATCCAGCAATTAGAAAAGCGATGTTAGATGAGCGGGATGAATATGTTCAAAAGGGCGCGAATTGTGTCGTATTAGATATCCCGTTACTTTTCGAGAGCAAACTCACCCATTTTGTCGATAAAACCGTCGTTGTCTATGTGGAAGAAAGCGTCCAATTAGACCGCTTAATGAAGAGAGATGCTTATTCTGAAGTAGAAGCAAATCAACGTATCAAATCCCAAATATCAATGAAGGAAAAAGCGAGCTTAGCTGATGCCGTCATTGACAATAATGGCTCACTTGATGAAACCCATGAGCAACTAACCCAATTATTGTCAGAATGGGAAGTTGTGTAAACGCTGATCTATTATGAATTTCATAATTACCAAAATCAGTAACATGGATACTGGTGTTGCACTAAACCGGTATTATGAAATTCATTAATAACACATAATCAAAGTTTTTTTAAAAACATATACATAAACAAGCACATATTCCCTTTAATGTGTTATACTAATTACAATAAATAATTTAATTAGTGTAACTTATATAGGGGGATTATAGATGGTTAAAACTCAAATTGCGATTAATGGATTTGGCCGTATCGGACGAATGGTGTTTCGACAAGCAATTAAAGATGATCAAATAGAGGTCATTGCGATTAATGCGAGGTATCCTCCGGAAACACTTGCACACTTAATAAAATATGATAGTGTTCATGGGATTTTTGATGGTAACGTGAAAGTAAAGGAAGATAGTCTGGTAGTGAACGGGAAAAAGGTATCCATTGTTAACTCACGTGATCCAGAAGAACTACCGTGGAAGAAGCTAGCAATTGATGTCGTTATTGAAGCGACGGGGAAATTTAATTCAAGAGAAGGTGCAGGTCTCCATTTAGAAGCAGGGGCAAAAAAGGTCGTTATTTCCGCACCTGGTAAAAATGTGGATCGAACCATTGTGATGGGTGTGAATCAGGATACGTATGATCCAGATGAAGACGACATCATTTCCAATGCGTCTTGTACAACAAACTGTTTAGCACCAGTTGTGAAAGTGTTAGATGATCATTATTCAATTGTTAATGGTCTGATGACAACGGTTCACGCATTTACGACAGATCAACTCAATTTAGATAATCCACATGAAGATTTACGTCGGGGACGTGGTTGTACCCAATCGATTATTCCGACAACAACAGGAGCAGCGAAGGCACTTGCTGACGTATTGCCGGATTTAAAAGGGAAATTACACGGAATGGCTTTAAGAGTGCCAACACCGAATGTATCATTGGTTGATTTAGTCATTGATGTAAAAGAAGACGTTACCATTGAAGAAGTGAACACTGTTTTTAAACAAGCTTCTGAAAATGAATTGAAGGATATTATAGATTATAGTGATGAACCACTCGTCTCGATTGATTATACGACAACAGATTACTCAGCTGTCATTGATGGTTTATCAACAATGGTTATGGATGATCGAAAAATTAAAGTGATTGCATGGTATGACAATGAATGGGGTTATTCTAAACGGATTATTGATTTAACGAAATACGTTGGTCACTTTTTACACCAAAAGGAAGTAAAGGTATCTTAGTGTGACCATAATTATTGAATTTCATAATCCCTATTTATAGCTCTATCACTCCAAGGGGGAGTTGTATAGATTCGTTTACAACTGCATAGCTGTTTATGATAATTATGAAATTAATTTAATAAACAATCAATAAAATAGGAGCCTGCCTCTGTTCAACAAATCTAAAAAGAGAATAGATCGTTAAAAAATCAATGGTTGTCAATCAGGATGATGCTTTTAATAGGCATTATCCAATTGACAATCTTTTTTTACTAGGGTATTTATGAAAAGCATGCTAAAATATAGGGAAACGTGTTAGTAATGACGAATGATACATAGATCTGAAATGAATGAGGTGTAGAAAATGTCGTTGGTCCAAAAGCTAAAGAAATACTTTAGTAACCATGCTGAAACGCGGGATCATCATGAAGATCTTGACTTACAAACAAGGTATTATAAAACAACGAAAGATCATGCACTCATGATCATTGAGAATTTTATAAAAAACTCACAAATTTATGAGATGAATTCATTATCAAAAACACATGGTGAAATTAGTGTAGTAAAGAAAAAGGGAAAGAAGTTATTTATTATCGTAAGTGTAATCATGGTTAAACCATATGAAACTGCGATTGACTTTTCCGTAACATCTGAATCATTTTTCCCATTTGATTTTGGATATAGTACAAAAATGATTCAGGAATTATATGACCAAATGAATAAGGAATTAACATTAATACAATAAATATTACATCTTGATAGATGACACGAATGGAGTTGACGAAATGAAGTGTTCAAACTGCCAGAATAAAAGCACAAAAGTCCTTGATTCAAGACCAATTGAAGAGGGACGCTCGATTCGTAGACGAAGAGAATGTGAAGAATGTGGATTGCGTTTTACTACATTTGAACGGATTGAGACACTACCTTTAATTGTTGTAAAAAAAGATGGAGCAAGGCAAGAATACAGTCGGGAAAAACTAATCCGAGGATTAATAAAAGCTTGTGAGAAACGCCCAGTCCCACTTGAAACGATAGAGTCCATTGCACTTGATGTGGAAAAAAGAATTCGTAATATAGGTGGACTTGAAGTAGAGAGTAATGAAATCGGGGAAATGGTGATGGATTTATTAGCTGATGTAGATGATGTTGCCTATGTTCGCTTTGCATCTGTTTATCGTCAATTTAAAGACATTAGTGTTTTTCTCGACGAGTTAAAAGACTTAATTCGAGATAAAGAAGAATCATAAGGACAAAGAATCCTTCAAAAAAGTATTATTTAGGACTGAACTGTTTAGAAGTTCTAGAAATGGGGTTGATCGAATGAAATATATTGGGAAAATCTTACCGGCTGAAGGGTATGCTGTTCGTTTAAAAGAAAAGCCACCTATTGACTATATGAAATCCCTAACTCATTTATATCAGCCGTTATTGGGAATGGAATCGATCATGCTCTACCAAACCCTTTTACATGAGATTGAATTACAAACTGAATCTACTTTGCAAACACACCATACATTGATGAACTACTTAAATATTCCATTGGATAAAATATATGAAGCAAGACTTAAACTCGAAGGAATTGGGTTATTAAAAACATATAGAAACACACAACATGAAAACCCATTCTATATCTATGAATTACAAAGCCCTTTTTCTCCGATTGAATTCCTATACGATGCGATGCTTTCAGAACTTCTTTATCATCATATTGGTACGGCGAAATATGAGTCATTAATGAATTATTATAGGCAAGATAAACCAGCGGAAACCGAAGCTGATATTACTGCTTCGTTCAGGGAAGTCTTTACAACGTTTACGCCAACAATGGATAGCCCAAATCATTTTGTCAAAAGAGAAGATGAAAAAGGGCCGGTTGTTCAAGAAATTGATTTCTCATGGATTGAAATGATGTTACAACAACGGATGATCCCAGTAAAAGCAATCTTGACAACACGCAACAAGAAAATCATTTCAGAAATGATGTTTCTTTATGATTTAGCAACGAATGAGATTGAAAAGTCACTTCTATGGGCATTAACAGATGAAAACAAATTAGACATTGAAGAATTCAAAATTGCTTGTCATGATGTATTCAAAACGAAGTATAATCAAGTGCCAATTGAATTAATGCCAAAGAAACAAGAAAAGGTACCCGAACAACCAGAAAGAAAACCAGTAACAAAAGAAGAGAAATTGATTCAACATCTAGAAACAGTTTCACCGAAGCAGTTGTTAGAAGATTTATCAGGTGGTAATCGTGCCTCAGAGCAAGATATGAGAGTCGTTCGTGAGGTTATGACAGGACAAGGTCTGCCACCCCCGGTAATGAATGTACTTATTCATTATGTCCTCTTACAATCTAATATGAAATTATCTAAAGCCTATTTAGAGAAAATAGCAAGCCACTGGTCTCGCGCTAATTTACGAAATGCTCAAGAAGCAATGGAGTTTGCTAAGAAAGAAATAGAACAGTTTAAAACAGGAGCAAAAGGTGGCGGATACAGACAACAAGCATCAAAGGAAATAATTCCCGATTGGTTTATCGAACGAGACAAGAAACCTTCACAGCTTGCTACCCCTGAACCAGCGAATGAATCCGACCAAGAGAAAGAAGAGATCGATGCACTCCTTCGACAGTTTGCAGGAGAATAATAATACATTGCTAGGATGATTGCTATGAAACCAGTACAATCCTCATTAAAGAAATGGATGCAAGAAAATAAAGATTTCAAAACAAAGCATCTACAGATGAAACAAGAGATTTTAGAAGATCCTGAAATTAAGCAAATTCTATCAAAACATCCGGAACTACCCGAAAAAGAGATTGAAGTAAATCTGAATAAATTGCATGAATACAAAACGCAGTCGAAAGAATGTAGTCAATGCAACTCTTTAGGGTCGTGTAACAATATATTAAATGGGTATTCACCTATTTTACACGTAGAAAACAACGAAATTCACTTATCATATGAAAAGTGTCATTTACGCATCGAACATGAGGCACAATCGGAGCAACAAGATTTGATTCAAAGCTTATATATGCCGAAGGAAATTTTACAAGCAACCTTCAGTAATATTGATAACGATGCAAAACGTCGCACAGCTATTCGTGAACTCCTAATCTTTGCCGAACAAGCAAAGACTGAATTGCCGTCCAAAGGTATGTATTTTTACGGTCCCTTTGGAGTTGGTAAAACTTATTTTTTAGGCGCATTAGCAAATGAACTAAAAAAGTTGAATATCTCATCCATGCTTATTTATATGCCCGAATTCGTTCGGGAAATTCGTGATTCGTTTAAAGATGACTCCGTTAATGAAAAAATTAATTACTTTAAAAATGCAGATGTACTAATGATTGATGATATCGGTGCAGAAACCCAATCAGCATGGTTCCGAGATGAAGTATTAGGATCGATCTTACAATATCGAATGATGGAGAAGTTACCAGTGTTCTTTACATCGAATTATAGCTTGGAGCAATTAGAGAAGCAATTAGCCAAAACAACCCGTGGCGGCGTTGAACAAGTAAAAGCAGGCCGAATTTTGGAGCGGATTAGGCAAGTTAGTAAAGAAGTCTCCTTATTCGGGGATAATCGTAGGCAATATTGAGCACAACGATAACAGGTGGCATTTTTTAAAATATGGATGTCAATTGATTCACTCAGAACACCCTTTTCACATGATCTTTGTTATTCCTTAAAAACATACATTTTTTAAGGTTTGTATCCATATAATATAACAGTTTGGTTGTGAGTGAGGGTGATGTTTATTGCTGGAGGTTTATTTTAAATCAAATCAAGAGGTTATTAGTTTTTGCGAGAGTTTATTTTATTATCATAAAGAAATTGATCTAAAATGGAAAACAAATGAAGAATGGGGGTATCATTTAACATTCACAGGTAAAAAGTTAGCTGATAATGAAATACAAGCAGTGGAAAGGTCCATGGTCGATGTGTTTTTAAGGCATCGTTTAAGTGAATTAATCAATGAAATTATAACTAGAAAATACTATTATACGAATGCAGATGAGATTGAGCGCATCAGCGAATTAACTCATATTATTTTTAGGGAAATTGATGAAGGGGTTTACCAAACGGTTAAAAAGACGAGCCCAAGTCAATTGCTATTGTCACTGTTTGCTGCGAATATGAAAAACACGAATATTATTCATTTTGATTCCATTTGCCAGTTTCAATTAACAATGTTTAAAGATCAGTTAGTCCATCACATTGGTTTAGCGATTGATGAATTTAAACAGGAAGAGGATCACCAAACATTTATCGATATGTTACGCAAGTACATTGATAAACGTGAATCTACACATCTTGAAGTGCACATCATACAAGGCGATTCTTTTATATTCTATCATCCTACTGGCGAACAATTTTCAACCCTAGCCTTACGAAATATTGTGCATAATGAACCTTTATATATTGTTGGTTTAGATGTTGAAGAATTAAATTTGGCACCTCTCATCGCAATGTCACCACAGAAAATATATCTTTATGGGGACAATCCATCTGAACCGAAAACAATGACGGTAATTAATGTTTTTCAGGAGAAAGTAGTCTTTCAACCGATAAGTAATTTTCCATTTCCACGTTATTTGGACATGAAATAAACAGGGAAGACTTGCATTATTGAAACGCACTCGTTATAATAACGTCATATATAATTTAAATGATCGATATGTGAAGATGAGGACATGGTTATTTTAAAGGGTATTGAAAGAGAAGGAAGTCGATGGCTGAAAGCTTCCCCAATATGCGAGATAACTACCACCTTTGAACACTATTATTGAACAAACAGTAAATAATAGCGTTGATCCGCGTTAAGGATATAATGAAGCTGTCTAATCGGAATTAATATTCATCAGAAAGATGACGAATAGCAGAAATTAGGGTGGAACCACGTGATATACGCTCGTCCCTTTGCAACAATGCAGAGGAACGAGCGTTTTTTGTTGTTAAAAAATAAGGAGTGGAAGCAAATGACTACGATTAGTTTAGTATTTCCGGATGGGGCGAGTAAGTCCTTTCCATCAGGTACGACTGGTGAAGAAGTGGCAGGATCAATTTCACCAGGCTTACGAAGACAAGCATTAGCAATTAAGTTAGATGGTGAGTTGCTTGATTTACGACGTGAATTAACAGTAGATGGTGCCATTGAAATTATAACGTATCGAGATGCAGAGGGAATTGATGTAATGCGACACTCTACGGCCCATGTGTTAGCCCAAGCTGTCAAACGATTATATAAAGATGTTAAATTTGGCGTCGGTCCAGTTATTGAAGAAGGATTTTATTATGATATGGACATGGAGCATTCTTTAACACCTGAAGACCTCCCCAAAATTGAAAAAGAAATGAAACGCATTATTGACGAAAACTTAGAAATAAAGCGCATGGAAGTCTCAAGGCAACAAGCAAAAGAGATGTTTCAGGCGATTGGTGACGATCTAAAGCTCGAGTTAATTGAGGCGATCCCAGAGGACGAACAAGTAACAATTTATGAACAAGGTGAGTTCTTTGATTTATGTCGGGGGGTACACGTGCCATCCACAAGTAAAATTAAGGCCTTTAAATTATTAAGTATTTCAGGTGCTTATTGGCGCGGTGATAGTGATAATCAGCAGTTACAACGTATTTATGGAACGGTATTCGAAAAGAATAATCAACTTGAAGAGCATTTACGCATATTAGAAGAACGAAAAGAACGTGACCATCGAAAGCTTGGAAAAGAATTAGAATTATTCACGATTAATCAAAAAGTTGGTCAAGGTTTACCAATGTGGTTGCCAAAGGGAGCAGCAATTCGCCGGATTATTGAACGTTATATTGTTGATCTAGAAGAACAGCTAGGCTATGATCATGTGTATACACCGGTTCTTGGTAGTGTTGATTTATATAAAACAAGTGGACACTTAGATCATTATAATGAGGATATGTTTCCAACGATGGAAATGGATAATGAAGATCTCGTTTTACGTCCCATGAATTGTCCCCATCATATGATGGTATATAAAAACCAATTATACAGCTATCGAAACTTACCTGTGCGGATTGCGGAACTTGGAACAATGCACCGTTATGAAATGTCAGGAGCATTGGCAGGTTTACAACGTGTAAGAGCGATGACATTAAATGACGCACATATTTTTGCACGACCAGACCAATTAAAAGCTGAATTTGTGCGTGTTGTTGAACTCATTCAAAAAGTATACGAAGACTTTGGAATAAAGGATTATTATTTCCGCTTATCGTATCGTGATCCAGCAGATAAAGAGAAATTTATCGATAACGATGCAATGTGGGAACAAGCAGAAGCCATGTTAAAAGAAACGATGGATGAGTTGAACTTAGAATATGTAGAAGCAGTTGGTGAGGCCGCATTTTATGGTCCTAAACTAGATGTTCAAGTGAAAACCGCACTCGGTCATGATGAAACATTATCAACCGTCCAACTCGATTATCAAATGCCAGAGAAGTTCGATTTAACATATGTTGGTGAAGATGGAAAGGACCATCGTCCAGTCGTTATTCATCGTGGAGTCGTTGGAACAATGGAACGATTTGTAGCCTTCTTAATTGAAGAGTATAAAGGCGCTTTCCCTGTTTGGTTAGCCCCTGTGCAAGTGAAAGTCATTCCTGTATCTTTACAAGCCCACCTAGGAGCAGCAAAGGATATGGAAGACCAATTACGACGCGCGGGTGTACGTGCTGAAGTGGATGAACGTGATGAAAAAATCGGCTATAAAATTCGAGAAGCGCAAACACAAAAAGTTCCCTTCACCATTGTGTTAGGTGATAAAGAAATCGAATCAGGATCCGTTAACATCCGTCGTTATGGAGAAAAAGATACAACCTCCATGCTTTTTGATGAATTTATAACGCTGATCAATGAGGAAAAGGAAAATAAGAGTAGAAAGAAATAAACAGGATCAGAAGCATGGAAAAATTGTTCATGCTTCTGATCTTTTCTTATGATGAAGCAATATACGGTAAAAAGATAAATTAAAACTACTGAACTTGACAAGATAAGCTATTCATGGTATATTATATAAGTTGAATAAATGAATATTGATTTGAGACAAGTAGAAGCACCCGCTTCTCACCTGATCAACGCATACATGCAGTTGGCTGGTTCCAGAATTCTATAAATAGATTATTGGAGATATGTGGGTGCCTATGTGTACCGACATTTTTTTATGTTATTAATTAAGGTGAATATTGATCGGTGTACTCTAAAAAACTTGTCAACGTCAGAGCTGATTTACTTTACATGAATCATGTGAAGGTGTTAAAAAATAACTCGGAGGTGGCTGGATATTAGCAAAGATATGAATGTAAATGAAAAAATTCGTGCTAGAGAAGTACGTCTTATTGATTCAAACGGTGATCAACTTGGTGTGAAAACTCGTACAGAGGCATTGGATATTGCTGAAACAAGAGCATTGGATTTAGTGATGGTTGCACCAGGTGCAAAACCGCCTGTATGCCGTATCATGAATTACGGTAAATACCGTTACGAGCAACAAAAGAAAGATCAGGAAGCCCGTAGAAAGCAAAAAGTAGTACAAGTAAAAGAAGTACGCTTTACACCGGGAATTGGCGACCATGACTTTAATACAAAGTTAAGAAACGCAAAAAGGTTTATCGAGAATGGTGATAAAGTAAAAGCAGCTGTTCGTTTCCGTGGAAGAGCGATAACACATAAAGATTTAGGTCGTGATGTGTTAAATCGTTTAGCTGAAGAGCTAAAGGATGTCGCAGCTGTTGAATCGAGACCTAAGATGGAAGGGCGTAATATGTTTATGATGCTCGGTCCGATTACTACTAAATAATTTTTAAAGGGGGTATTTATCATGTCTAAAATGAAAACTCATAAAGGTACACAAAAACGTTTCAAACGAACGGGTTCGGGTAAACTGAAACGCTCACACGCATATACGAGTCACTTATTTGCAAATAAGTCACAAAAACAAAAACGTAAATTACGTAAATCGGCACTTGTATCTAAGGGAGACCAAAAACGCATCGATACGATGATCCCTAGATAATCAGAGTTTCGTATTTTGTAATCATATGATCATGAATTAGATTTGGATGAGGAGGTAATTAAAATGGCACGTGTAAAAGGTGGTACAGTTACGCGCAAACGTCGTAAACGGGTACTAAAGTTAGCAAAAGGTTATTATGGTGGGAAACACACACTCTTTAAAACAGCAAAACAACAGGTTATTAAATCAGGGCAATATGCATACCGTGATCGTAAACAGAGAAAACGTGAATTTCGTAAACTCTGGATCTCACGAATTAATGCGGCAGCTCGTTTAAACGATATTACGTATAGTAAATTAATGCACGGTTTAAAACTTGCAGAAATCGATGTAAACCGTAAAATGTTAGCAGATCTTGCTGTACATGATGAAAAGGCATTTACTGAGATTACAAATCAAGCAAAAGCAGCACTAAAATAAGCGCAAGCATATAAAAAAGCCAAATCAATTATGATTTGGCTTTTTTTATATGTAATACTCGGATAATGGACTCCATTTCTTACTGATTCGTTGTCATATAGGCTCGTCTATTGTCATATAGATAATGGAGATAAAGGAGGTAGCATATGGAACTGGTAAGTCATTATCTGCTGTCATTTGTTCATACGGCTGGTTGGCTTTCCCCATTAATATTTATTAGTTTTCATTTAGTCAGACCGCTTTTATTTCTTCCTGTCATTTTTCTCTGTATTTCTGGTGGAATCTTATTTGGTGCTATTGCAGGTACGGTATATTCAATCATAGGTATTACATTATCGAGTATTGTTTTTTATTTAGTCCTCCGCTGGATGCCAAAGACATCGCAAAGGTTCATACAATTAAAACATAAAATAGTCGGTCAACACGTGCATGTATCTGTTCCACAAATTACACTACTTCGTCTTATTCCTTTTATTCACTTCCATTTACTTTCACTCTGTTTATTTGAAAATGCGTTATCCTTTAAAGAGTATACAAGGACATCCTTACTAACAAGTATTCCATTTGCAATGATTTATACAACGATGGGGCAGTGGTTATCAACGATTTCACCGCTTTATATATTGATGATTATATTGGCTATGATACCCCTTCTGTATGTGATCAGAAGAAAAGAATATTCTATAAAATGGGAGGAGTTTTTCCAGTTTAGTACGTGATCACTGTACTAAACGAGTGGGGATCTGCCAATTTCATGATCATGATAAATGTTCTTTCTTAATCGTCATGATGGATTGTGGTACTATTAGTAGGATAGAAAAAGAGGATTCTGGGGATGAATGGATGTAGTTCCTTCGTTTCTCGATTCTGATTTTTAAACAATAGTGGAAAGTGAGGGAGTACAAGATGGATTGGCAAGAGCTCTTTACGATGCAAAGACAACTCGATCAATATATAGAAGAAAATAACGAAATACCAACTGATCAGAATCTTTTTGAGGATAAATGTCTTGCTTTATTAGTAGAGTTAGGTGAACTTGCTAATGAAACAAGGAGTTTCAAATTTTGGAGCACAAAGCCTCCAAGTGCAGATGAAGTCATTTTAGAAGAATATGTTGATGGTGTTCATTTCATCTTATCTTTAGGGATCGAGAAAGGCTTCGAATATTCAGGGCTAGAAGAGGTAAATCAGACTGAAGTCCATATTACAGCCCAATTTAATACGGTATTCAAATCGTGTATACTATTTAAAGAAGAACCTACTCAAGTAAATTACAATACATTATTTACTGACTTTTTATATGTAGGACAATTACTTGGTTTTAATGCCACTGATATTCAAAGAGCTTATTATCAAAAAAATGAAGTGAACTATGATCGCCAAAAAGAAGGGTACTAAGGGGACATCGTATTGTGTAAAACCTTGTTATTTATGAAATTCACTAGATCGCGTACGTTATCTTTTAAAGGAGGCCATGTATACATATGGTAAAATTAGATGAAACCATAACGATGTTGAAAGACTTAACAGATGCAAATGGAATTCCAGGGAATGAGAAGGAACCAAGGGATGTCATGGAAAGATATATTAAGCCCTATGCAGACGAAGTGTACACAGATAATTTAGGGAGTTTAATCGCTAAAAAGACGGGTGATGAAAAAGGCCCGAAAATTATGGTTGCTGGTCATTTAGATGAAGTTGGTTTTATGGTGACACGAATCGATGACAACGGTTTTATCTACTTTCAAACAGTAGGTGGATGGTGGAGTCAAGTGATGTTAGCACAACGCGTCACGATCATGTCGGGCCAGGGCGATATAACAGGAGTGATCGGTTCAAAACCGCCACACATCCTTACAGCCGAAGCTCGAAAAAAACCGGTTGAGATTAAGGATATGTTTATCGATATCGGCGCATCAAGTAAGGAAGAGGCCCAGACATTTGGAGTTAAACCAGGCGATTCTGTTGTCCCTTACTTTGAATTCACACCATTAAAGAATGAGAAAATGTTGCTAGCAAAGGCATGGGATAACCGAATTGGCTGTGCCATTGCAATTGATGTGTTAAAACAGTTAAAAGATGAAGACCATCCGAATATCGTTTATGGAGTGGGGACGATTCAAGAGGAAGTTGGTTTACGTGGTGCAAGCACATCAGCTCACTTAATTGAACCAGATATCGGTTTTGGGGTTGACGTAGGGATTGCAGGAGATACACCAGGCATATCTGACCAAGAGGCAGATAGTAAGTTAGGAGAAGGCCCGCAAGTTATTCTTTATGATGCTTCCATGGTTTCACATAAAGGAGTGCGTGAATTAGTTATCCAAACAGCTGATGATCATAAAATTCCATATCAGTATGCAACGATGGCTGGGGGAGGTACAGACTCAGGTGCTATTCATGTAACGGCAAATGGGGTACCATCCCTATCGATCACGGTAGCAACACGCTATATTCATTCTCATGCAGCCATCTTGCATCGTGATGACTTTGAAAATGCCGTAAAATTGATTGTCGAAACAATTAAACAATTGGATAATGATAAAGTAAAAGAGATTCGTTTAGCATAAAGCGAAAGATACTGTATGAAATGAAGTGCCCCTGTCTACTTGACAGGGGGCACTTCATTTTAAAATGCGATCATTTCCTTGCCAGATTTGCTTAAGAGATCACGATAAAAAGGATCTTCTCCTAAACATAAGACACGATCACATAGGGTAGTGATCTCATCCATATCATGTGATGTGTAGATAATTAATGTATCTTTGGTCTCAGCTATGTTCTGCAGATATACTCCAATTTCACTCCGTGATTTTAAATCGATTCCAACGGTTGGTTCATCTAGGAACAATACTTCTGGATCATGAATCAAACTGATCGCTAGATTTAACTTTCTTTTCATTCCTCCAGACAAGATGTGTACGGGCTCTTTCCATTTATCAAGTTTCATATCTAGACAGAGCTGCTTCAGTTGAGTAACAGACCTTTCTTTCCAGGATAGTTTTTCGAAAAACTTCATATTTTCCGCGACGGTAAACTCTTCCCATATAGCAATGTCTTGTGGAACGAATCCGATTTTCTTGCGAATTGCCTTTATCTCGTGTTGATAAGATTGACCATCAAGCATGATGTTTCCTTCGCTAGGCTTTTGTAGTGTAGCGAGAATATGAAGTAATGTCGATTTACCAGCTCCATTCTCACCGACAAGCCCAATAATCTCGCCCTTTTCGGCTGTGAAAGAAACACCATTAAGAACTGCTTTTTCGCCAAATGATTTAATAATCGACTCTACATTAAGCATTTGTATTCTCCTTTCGTGCATACCAAATCGTTAGTAAAATCATAAAAAGAGGTAACCATATATTTAGTTTTTTCATTGAAAGAAAGGCGTGTAGCGGATTTATTAGGGAGATCCAAGATAGTCTTGTTTCGATTCCTTCAATCGGTACAATGGCTCCACTGCCAATCGTGATCATTAAGGTTAGTGCAAAAGAGACCGTATAAAATAAATACGCATGTTTAAATGGTAAAGCGAGTAATAAGGCTCCCATACTGATCATGAAGCGATAAAAGAAAATAGCTCCAAGTAATGAACTTGTGATCGGCTCATCGATTGCGTAATAAAAAGTAATGACGGTCAACAAATCAATGCATAATAAGCAAACAGCATAGATCATAAAATTACGTAAAATATAACCTTTATAAGAAACACACATAAAAGAATAGCGCGGCATCATCTGAACCCTAGATTCTTTTATGACCCAATCAAACAGTAAGAAGGTTGATAGGAGAGCAAATAGTGCCCAGAGGCTCCACGTATTAAATACCGTAATTTGTTCGTCTTCAGCTGTCTCTGCATTGGCAAAGGAAAAAGTCGTATGCAATAAGCTTTGTTCTTCTTGAATGGAATGGCTTTTAGCAATAATTTCATCCCATGTCCATTGCTGATCATTGCCAAACTGTTCACGAAGGTGCTCGACAATATAAGCGGACTTGGAACGCCCCAAATCTTGTTGTGCATACGAGATGATCATCTCGTATACTGGAGTAAAGGCAAATGATAAATCAGATTGATAGCTTGTAATCAGCTGATTTCTACTTTCTTTCCGGACTTTATGATCATAGTCCTTGTCAATCACAAAAACACTATCCAACTCATGTTTTGTTAATTGGTCAATCGCTGTGGATTCATCCAAGCGATATACTCTCATGAATGGCGTATCCTCAATCGATTGATACAGTTCTAAGGCAAGGGGAGTTTCTTTTTCCAAAACAATACCTACGGGAATACGTGCATCATCTTGAATGCTATTCGTTATCGAGATGATAATGAGCGTTGCAAAGATAGGAAATAGAGCCCAAAATAATAAATTAAACCAGTGCTTTTTCCAATGAATGAGACGTGTCCTTATGATGCCCTTCATTCATCAACACGCTCCTTCCACAGTGAAATCCCAATTAAACAGAACGATCCAACGAAAGTAGTTCCAAGTAGGAAGACATAATCAACATAAAGACGATCATTTAATATAATTTCTTGCAGCCAATAAAAAGCCTGATGTGTAAAGACATAAGGTGCAGCTGCTTGAATGGATAATGGCAAGTAAATGGTTGGTATCATTGCACCACTGCAAATAAATAATATAAATGTGAGTATCAATTGAGTTAGTAATCTAATTTTCTGAGATGTAATCAGCAATTCAATGATGGCAAGACATTGTATAAAAATAATGCTATGTAAAAATAAAACAATCGCAATTCTCATATAATCTTCTACATACAACTCCATTTGCGTGATTATGAGTAAGGGAATCAGAGCAATAAGCGTAAAACAAAAGGTAATTAATAATGTGAGCATTAATTTACTGCAAATTTGTTGTAGTTGGGTAATCCCATATAGCTTTATTCGTTGTTCCAAGCGCCGTGCTTCATCTTTATAGAAAGAATTATAGGTTATGAGCAACCAGAGGGTTATTACGGTAAATAGGGCAGCAAGACCAAAATAATGAAGAGGTGATGCTGTTGCATGATTCGTTACCTCTTGCTCTTGAATGACTTTGTCTTTTCCCAATGCATAAACAAGGAAACTCTTAAAATGTTCGAATAGGAGTTCGTTTCTCGTTTCAACATCTATATTTAATTCTTTTGCATAATAATTAATCGTTAATATATTGGCTTGGGATGCGCTAATATGCCTTGTCACACTTTCTAATAGCTCTTTTATTAAATGACTTTCTGTCGCTTGCTGTGGATTACCGATGATGGCTAAGTGAACAGAATTTCCTTCGTATAAGTTGGCTGTAAAGTTCTCGGGAAACATAATATAGGAACTTATTTCATCCGCTTCGATCTGCTTTACTGCTTCTGACTCTGTTAGATGATGTACCTTAATAAAAGATCCAAGTTGTTCATTTTCAGCTATAAATTCAACAATAAAACGGGTTTCCTTTGACTCATCTTGATCAACCAAGCCAATTTCGATAGGTTCTTCATCAGAAGTAGGGATCAAAGAAATTAAAATGACTGTAATCATTGCGAGTAAAAGGAGTGGAAATAGAAAAAGAAGAGGAAGTGATAGCCACTTCCTCCTTAACTGAACAAGATTTATATTAATAAATAACATGACATGTTTTATGAAATACATATCGCCACTTCCAGTTCATTCAATGTTGTTTATTATATCATCATAATTAGAATCCAAAGCTACCACCAAAGGATCCCATGATTTGCACGAGCCAATTTTCGAATTGCTCGGTTGCATCTCCATCTATATATTCTTCTAACTCATCGGTCGACATACTACCGATATCTTTAATGCTTTCATCTTGAGGTAAGTCTACTTCCTTTATTTTCTCGGAGCTAATGGCAACATTTAAAGATGCAACTTCTTGTGGCATATCTTCAATTTCTAATGTCACTTCATGTTCCGAATTCATATTGTCTTTTTCATATTCTGAGTTTCCACTCCATACGATACTACCAAAATCAGTGTCTTCAGATGCCGTAAAGATGCGTTCAAAATCGCGTTTACCATCTTTTATCGTTTCATCCGCTGTATAGGCAATCTCGAAGTCATCGACTTGCAGTTTAATAGAATCTTCAATTTTATCGTCTATATAGGATAAATCACCTAATATTGTTAATACACCATCTGTAAAGGCATCTTCATAGCCAAGATCATAATTGAATGATTGATAATCGTCTTCTAATAGTTGAATTCCATCGATCGTAAACGTAGCTAAGTTACTTTCATCAGTGCCCGTTGTGAATTCAAAATTACGTTTAACAATGCGGTCTTTATCTACCCAAATTGTCGAAGTTAATCCATCAGGTATCATCAATTCATCATTGACTCCAGTTTTGATTTCATCAATAGCCGTCTCATACTCAGCCATGATCTCATCTGCCGTATCATTAACCATTTGGGCAGTTGGTCCAGCACCTGTGAGCTGTTTCTTAATCATTTCTTTTAATCTATCATCCTCTTTTGCCTTATCGAGCAAGCTAGAAAGGAGTTCTTTTACTTCCTTTTCATCTAAATGAAGTGTAAGTTTTTCAGCTTTTATCGAGTCATCAGCTATTTCGATCTCTTCTTTTTCGGCTGTAAAAGCGTCATCATCAAGTTCCTTATAAATAAAGTCTAAATATTCTTCGCGAAGATAGTCGAGGTCTTCTTCACTAAATACCGTGTTTTCATAATCGAAAATTTCACCTAAATCAAACTCCGTATCAGCTGGAAATGCGAGCGGATCGAGTTCATGTAAGAAAGGGCCAAGATCTTCCCCTTTGATCTGTAGAAAATCATCTAAAAATGGTAATTGAACGGTAATCTCTTCATCTGTCATAAAGAGATTGATATCTTTGAATTCAATCCCGGCAATATCAGCTAAAAGACTCGTTGATAATTCTTTGTTCTCAAGATCGTATTGACTATTTATTGTTAGTACGGAGCTGTTTATAATCTCTTCGGGATTAACGGTGTCAAAGTCGCCTCCACCGAAGGGGTCATTGTATGTACCCGATAAATTTAATGTCGAATCAATTGCATTTTTCTCTGTAAATTCATACCACTCAGATTCAGTTTCGATCCGTTCCTCCATTTTATCACTGATATACTCTAAATTATCCTTTTCAGCGGAAAAATAAGTTGCTTTTGGTGAGTTCGCCAGCGACATATAAGCTGCTACACCGCCACCGATTAATAATATAGCAATAATAGTTACGATAAGTCCTTTTGATATACCACCTTTTTTATTTTCAATACTGTCTTGACTATCCATTTATTTCATCCTCTCAAAAATCATATATTAAATTTTATACGATGTAATATATTTGAAACATAATACACCATATAAGTAACATATGCGTAATAATTAAACCATTTATTAAAATTATAGTCAACCTGTAATTAAGATCGAACAATGAAACATTAGTACAATAGCCCCATGACTTTAACGCAATTAAGGATGTGCTTTTGACCTTTATGGAGAATATCGATAAAAATAGCGTGATAAAATATAAAATATGTCAAGGGACAGGCGTTAACTAGGTATAAGGGGCTACTTATAAATAAAAAAAGATAGACAATGATTGTCTATCTTTCCCCATTTTATATTGTTGCGTGTTTGACGCCTTCCTCCAAGGCCGTAACCATCGATTGTTTTTCTGGTTCAGCAGACTGTTCCCAGATTAATTCAAACAGAACGCCTAAACCGGGAAGCATTTTTTCTTCCCCATCTTTTATCGCATCGACAATCGTTGCTTCAAGTTGTGCCTGATCATTTGTTGAGATGTTCTCTAAAATTGCTTTTCTTAAATTTAAATCCATATGTCACCCCTTATTTATAACATCTTCCTATAGTTTGACCGATCTCCATTAAACTATGTATGATATTATTATTATTAAAGAAGAATTGAGTTGAGTAATGATGATCACGTCCATACAAAATAACCGGGTGAAAGAATGGCGCAAATTGTCAACCAAAAAAGGGCGCTTGCAGACGGATTTGTTTTTAGTCGAAGGGATGCATTTAATTGAAGAGGCACTTAAAAGTGAATGGGAAATAAAAGAAATCATCTTGAAAGAAGATAAAGTTTTACCGACAGCATGTACAGGCTTACCAGCGACATCTGTCAGTAACCAGGTGTTTCATTCTATCTCCCAAACAAATTCGCCACAAGGCATTATTGCCATTATTGCCATGCAGGAGCAGGACATCACGTATTCAAATGGTGATCTCTTGTTAATTGATGCGGTTCAAGATCCCGGTAATTTAGGTACGATGATTCGAACGGCTGATGCTGCGGGATTCTCCGCTGTTTTATTAGGGCGAGGTACAGTCGATCTATACAATGACAAAGTAATTCGAGCAACACAAGGATCCTTATTTCATATCCCACTATATACCGTAGATCTGCTCGAGGAGATGAAGGCTATCAAGAAGGCGGGTTACTCTGTTTGGGCAACCGCGTTGGAAAATGCAACATTATATCATGAAACACCTGTGGGAAATCAGACTGCATTACTTGTAGGGAATGAAGGGGCGGGGGTTGATCAAGAATTAATTGCTGAATCTGATCAAGTTGTTCATATCCCGATCTACGGAAAAGCTGAATCTTTAAATGTAAGTGTAGCGACAGGGATTTTAATGTATTATTTAAAGGGATAACTTGCACGAATGCGTTTCATTCATTATAATGATAGATAAATTAAATAATGAAACTAAAAGCAATGAATGAGCCAAGTAACAATTGGATAACGAAATAGGAAGGAAATGCCATGACTGAAAGCATTCTGTCGTTAAGATTGTTATGATTCACTCGGGAGCTGACGTCAAGACCTTAGATAGTCTAAGTAAAGACGGTCTGGAATTAATTCCATTATCGAAGCATAGTTGGACACTATATTTGTGTCAACAAGGGTGGTACCGCGAACAATAGCCTCGTCCCTTACAGGGGGATAGGGGCTTTTTTTGTCTTAACTTAGCTTAACTAAAGCGATAGACGGTGGGATTGATAAAAATAGAGGAGGGTTTATTAAAGATGAAAGATCAGCTAGATGCTTTACAAGCGGAAGCGTTAGAGAATATAGCCCAAACGGAATCAACAAAGGAATTGCAAGAAACGAATGTAGCCTACTTAGGTAGAAAAGGGTCCTTAACGACTGTGTTAAGAGGGATGGGAAAACTATCGAAGGAAGAACGTCCAGCTATTGGTGAACTGGCAAATAAAGTAAGAGAAGCGATCACGAAAGCCATTGAAACGAAGCAGGCATCACTTGAGCAAGCTGCCCTACAGATTCAATTGGAAGAAGAAAAAATTGATGTTACACTTCCTGGCTCTCCCGTATCAACGGGTGGTCCACATTTATTAACACAATTAATTGAAGAAATAGAAGATTTCTTTATTGGTTTAGGATTTGAAGTAAGGGAAGGACCTGAAGTAGAAACAGATTATTATAATTTTGAAGCATTAAATTTACCTAAAGGTCATCCAGCACGTGATATGCAAGACTCGTTTTACATTACAAATGAACTATTACTCAGAACCCATACATCACCCGTCCAAGCCCGAACCATGCATGAATTGAAAGGTGAACAACCTGTTCGGATGATCTGTCCCGGAAAAGTTTATCGCCGTGATAGCGATGATGCGACACACTCCCATCAATTTACTCAAATTGAAGGTCTGTATGTTGATAAAAATGTTCGCATGAGTGATCTAAAGGGGATATTAGATCTTTTCGCTAAGAAAATGTTTGGTCCGGATCGAGAAATTCGATTGCGCCCAAGTTTCTTCCCGTTTACAGAACCATCTGTTGAAATGGATATTTCATGTAAAGTATGTAGTGGTAAAGGATGCTCGATTTGTAAAAAGTCCGGCTGGATTGAAATTTTAGGAGCTGGAATGGTTCATCCAAAGGTTCTTGAAATGGCGGGCTATGATACAACGATTTATACTGGATTTGCTTTTGGCATGGGTCCAGATCGAATCGCTATGTTAAAATATGGAATTGATGATATTCGTCAGTTCTATACGAATGATATTCGGTTTTTAAAACAATTTCACAATGCTTAAGGGAGGCAGATAATCGTGTTCGTATCACTAAATTGGTTAAAGAAATACGTTGATATTGGTTCGCTTAGTCCGGAAGAGTTAGGTGAAAAAATTACGAAATCTGGAATAGAAGTAGACCGCATTCATTATATCGCGACAGAGAGTACAGGTGTTGTTGTCGGACATGTTACAGCTTGCGAACAACATCCACAAGCCGATAAATTAAAGCTTTGTCAAGTTGATGTAGGCCATGAGCAATTGCAGATTATTTGCGGAGCAGCGAATATTGAACAAGGCCAAAAGGTAGCCGTAGCAACCCCAGGAGCTGTTTTACCAGGTGATTTTAAAATAAATAAAGTGACATTACGCGGTATTGAATCGAACGGTATGATCTGTTCGTTACAAGAACTCGGTGTGGATGATAAATATGTACCAACAGATGTTGCGGAAGGGATCTTTGTCTTCCCGGATGATGTCCAAGTTGGTGAAGATGTTCGCACATTATTAAATCTAGATGATGCTGTGCTAGAGTTTGACTTAACACCAAACCGTGCAGATGCGCTAAGTATGATTGGGGTTGCTTATGAAGTAGCAGCCATTTTAGATGTTCCAATTACACTACCAGATGAAACATTAGAAACAATTGACAAGAGTAGTTCAGATTATATATCTGTTCAGGTAGAAGACAGTGAGCAGACCCCTTATTATGGTGGTTTTTTAATCAAAGATCTTGTCATCAAACAAGGACCTTTATGGATGCGTAATTATTTAATGGCAGCGGGTATACGTCCGATTAATAATGTTGTTGATATTACAAATTTCGTCATGCTTGAATATGGACAGCCCTTGCATGCCTTTGATTATGATCGACTGGATAACAAGGAAATACTCGTTAGGAAAGCAATAGCGGGTGAGCAAATCCTAACCTTGGATGATAAAATGAGAACATTGACACCCGATCATTTAGTGGTAACAGATGGGAAAACACCGATTGCCCTCGCTGGTGTCATGGGCGGCGCAACAACGGAGGTCAATGACGAAACAACCATGATCCTACTTGAAACAGCTTATTTTAACCCTGAATCGGTTCGAAAGACGGTTCAAGAAACAGGATTAAGAAGTGAAGCGAGTACACGTTTAGAAAAGGGTGTCGATCCTAATCGTGTGAAACAAGCAGGCATTCGTGCCTCAAAGCTCTTACAAAAATATGCAAATGCTAAAGTATATGCTGATGTAGCAGAATTTGATGCGTTGGACAAGACAGCACATACCGTAGAAATCAATACACCAGAAATAAATAAGCGACTCGGTACGGAAATTACGACTAGAGAGATCGGCTCAGTTTTAACGAAACTTCAGTTTGTTTTCGAGGAAGCGAATGATCAATTTGTCGTTACGATCCCTACCCGTCGTGGAGATATTATGATTTTTGAGGATATGCTTGAAGAAGTAGCACGTATATATGGGTATGATCATTTACCATATACATTACCTACAGGTTCCTCACGGCCGGGCGCTTTAACCGAAAAACAAAAAATGAAACGAGCTATAAAAAGCTACCTAGAACGTGCCGGTTTAATGGAAATAATCACCTATTCATTAACAAGTAAAGAGGATGTCAAGAGGCTTGTGAGTCCAGAAATTGCCGCGCTTAAACGTAAACCTGTGGAACTCACAATGCCGATGAGTAAGGATCATAAATATTTGCGATTAAGTATGTTACCTGGACACGTACAATCGCTTGCTTATAATCAGGCGAGAACAGCAGGAAATATAGCTTATTATGAAATGGGATCGGTTTTCATTGCTGATGAAAGCGGTGATTCGAAACAACCGGAAGAGCGTTTACGTGTCGCAGGTGCTTTGACAGGGATCTGGACAGAGCAAAAGTGGCAACAAGAGAAAAAAGCAGTCGATTTTTATGTGGTGAAAGGGATTATAGAGGGCTTAGCTGACTATTTGAACATCCCTATCGAATTTAAGCAAGCGGTACTAGATGATATGCACCCCGGAAGAAGTGCTCTTTTATCGATTGATGGGCAGACCATCGGATTCATTGGTCAGTTACATCCAGAAGTAGCGAAAGAAAAGGAAATCAAGGAAACGTATGTGTTTGATTTGGATGTCGATACACTATTAGATGTGCATGATCGTACACCAGGATACAAGCAAATACCAAAATATCCAGCGATTACAAGAGATATTGCTTTTGTGGTTCAGGAGAATGTGAAATCTAGTCATATCCAGGAGTTAATTGCCATGACAGGTGGCCCTCTTGTGAAAGATGTACAAATATTTGATGTATATACGGGAGATCATCTCTCAGCAGAGAAGAAGTCAATTGCTTATCGGGTTTATTTCCAAGATGAAGCGAAGACGTTAACAGATCAGGAAGTGGATGAATTGTATGAGAAGATTGTCAATCAAGTAAATGAGACATTCTTAGCCTATGTTCGTTCATTATAAAGAAAAGAAAAACGATATGATCGCTTCATATCGTTTTTCTTTTTATAAATAAGCTTGCGCCTTTTTAGTATTTATAAAATGTGTTTTGGCACAGTGATCCAAGCTATCAATCCCCTGCGCTTTAATAATAGTAGCGATCAGTTGATCCACTTTATTTGAAGCGCCTTTGAGAAGGGGATACCCAATCTTCTCGGAGAGTTTATCCATCTCGTTTAAGAAAGAAGCACGTGCTAAAATGGAACCCGCAGCAACTGCGATTGAGTAGTGTTCTGCTTTTGTCATAAAATAAGTGCCTTTTGCCATTGTTGCTTGTTCGGAGGCAATGTATCTTTTGTATACATGTGGTTGACAAAATTGGTCGATTAAGATCCCATGATACGGTGCATCCGCTATTTTATTGACTACATGATCGATGGCATGGTGGTGGAGCATAGCTTTAATCTTTCCTTGTGACCATCCCTGTTGTTGTAATGTGTTATACTTTTTATTATGTAGGATCAGTAAGGAATAGGGTAGCTCAAGCTGGATGATATCCTTTGATAAGGCTCTCACTCTTTCATCTGTTATTTTTTTGGAGTCCTGGATTCCGAGCTCTTTTAGGAGCTCAATTTGATGATCTTGTACATAAACTGCTGCAACCGTTACAGGCCCAAAATAGTCTCCTGTTCCCGATTCATCTGAACCAATATGGCTATTGGTGAATAAGGTAGAAGGTGGGTTAAAGGGATTGGCCTTCACTTTTTTAGTGGATTGTTTAGCAGTGTGATTGCTTTGTTTCGTTGTACCCCATTTAGCTATTTCTGTTTCGGGTGAATTTCCTTGGAATAATACTTTACCTGATCGATAGGCTGTTATGACAGCATGATCTGTCTTCGCACGAAAAACCGCGCCTTGTGGTGTGCCAATCAGTTGCGTTTCATATGATTTTTTCATATGATTAATAGTTGATAGTGAGAATTTATAAACTTGTTGGGACATATACATCACTCCATTCACTTCAGTACACAAACTATAACAAAGCTGATGGAAAAGATAAATGTTTGTATGCAGACTTTAGAATGTTTCCTAAAATAGAGTCTTCATGTTAAAATTAAAGTATGATTATTGCTCGATACTAAATAGGAGGAAATGATGTGGCGCAGAATGAAAGAATACGTATTACCGTTGATATATATAATAAACCATACACAATCATAGGAAAAGAATCTGCAAGCCATGTGCGTTTAGTAGCGAGTTTAGTTGATCAAAAAATGCGGGATATCCATGAAGCAAATGAATATTTGGATACAACAAAGTTAGCAGTTCTGACGGCGGTCAATACGATGAACGATTATTTGAAGTTAAAAGAAGAAAACACTGCCTTGCTAAAATCATTACAAGAAAAAGAGGAAAAATAAGGCATGCTTACGATAATTATAATTGTACTTATATTGTTTGGTTTCTTAAGAGGATTAAAGAGAGGTTTTATTTTACAGTTTTTTCATTTGCTTGGCTTTATCATAGCTTTCATAGTTGCGAGAATGTATTACAGCAAATTAAGTTCGCTCTTACAATTGTGGATCCCTTATCCAGATTTAACAAGTGATGGGAACTTGGCAACCATATTACAGTCACTACCACTTGAAACAGGATTTTATAATGCAATTTCATTTGCTATTATATTCTTTGCTGTAAAAGTAATTGTTCAAATCATCGCATCGATGCTGGATTTTGTAGCGGAGTTACCGATCTTAAACTCGCTTAATAAACTACTTGGTGCTGGATTAGGTTTTATAGAAGTTTATCTCGTGTTATTTATAATCCTATTTATTTTAGCGTTAACCCCAGTTCCGATGATCCAAGATCTGATTAATCATTCATCACTTGCTCAGTTTATGATTGAGAGCACACCATTCCTATCTGAAAAGATAAAAACATTATGGTTCACAATCGCAACAGGCTTGTTCGGTTGAATAGAATCAGAACATATGAGCTATCTAAACAAACAAGAGCTTGGTTCACTGTCGTAGTGTATGTCATGTACAATCAATATAACGATCGGTGAGTCAGGCTCGTTTACATTTTTAAAAACAATATAAAATAAGGTGATACTATGTCAATGAATAAAAAAGACATCATTCAGTTACTGGAAAAAATTGCACTCTATTTAGAACTGAAAGGTGAAAACTCATTTAAAATATCTGCTTATCGGAAGGCAGCGCAAGCATTAGAGCGTGATGAACGCTCATTACATGAAATAACTGAATTCACAACGATAAAAGGTATCGGGAAAGGTACGAATGCTGTCATAGAAGAGTTTGTGGAAACAAGTCAATCCACAACATTAATGGAGTTGGAAAGTGAAATTCCAGAAGGTTTATTTACATTGCTTGATATCCCAGGTTTAGGTGGGAAAAAAATTGCCAAGCTTTATCAGGAACTAGGGATTACCGATCAAGCCTCTTTGCAAGAACAATGTGAAAATGGTAGCGTTGAAAAACTGGCAGGCTTTGGGAAGAAGACAGTGGAAAATATTTTAACTGCCCTTGAAAACCATGGAGGAAGACCAGAACGATTACCGATTGCCATAATGTTGCCTATTGCGAATCAAATTGAAACGTATTTAAGTAGTATTCCTTCCATACAAAAATACTCGCGGGCTGGAAGCTTACGTCGCATGCGGGAAACAATTAAAGATATTGACTTTATCATTGCGACGGATGAGCCCGCTATTGTTCGGGAATCGTTATTAGCAATGGATCAGATCAAGCAGATTATTGCACAGGGCGATACAAAAATATCGGTAACAGTCGAAGCGGAATATGATGTTAACATTGACTTCAGACTCGTTACAGCTACTGAATATGCGACAACACTTCATCACTTTACAGGTTCCAAGGAGCATAATGTTGCATTACGTCAACTGGCGAAACAACGTGGAGAGAAAATTAGTGAATATGGTGTAGAAGTCGTTGCTACAAATGAGTTGTTAACATTTGAAACGGAAAGTGACTTTTTTAACCATTTCCAATTACATTCGATCCCACCAGAAGTGAGAGAGGATCAGGGTGAACTGATCGCTTACGAGCATGAAGTGTCTCTTGTGGAACAGAGCCAAATTCGGGGCGATTTACACATGCATACGACGTGGAGTGATGGTGGACAATCAATCGAAGAGATGGTCAATCATGCACGCTTACTTGGGTATGAGTATATTTCAATTACGGATCATTCAAAGTATTTACGGGTGGCAAATGGGCTAACAGAAGATCGTTTGCGAAGACAACGGGCAGAAATTGAAACGCTCAATGAAAAATACTCCGATATTCATGTGTTCGCAGGTGTCGAAATGGATATTTTACCAGATGGTCAGCTGGATTTTTCAAATGAATTTTTACAAGAGATGGATTTTGTGATTGCCGCTATTCATTCAGGTTTTAATCAATCCGAAGAGCAAATTATGGCGAGACTGTATCAGGCACTAGACAATCCATATGTTAATCTGATCGCACATCCGACAGGCCGTTTAATTGGCAGACGGGATGGCTATCAAGTCAATCTCGAAAAGTTGATCGAACGTGCGGCAGAAACAAACACCGCACTCGAAGTGAATGCGAATCCAAATCGACTGGATTTATCAGCGGAGTGGGTAAATAAGGCCCAAGAAAAGGGCGTAACCATTGCAATAAATACAGACGCACATAATTATAATATGTTTGATCATATGAAATACGGAGTAGCTACTGCAAGAAAAGGATGGATTAAACCAGAAACGGTTATGAATACATGGTCAAAAGAAGAGCTTATTACATTCTTTAAAAAACATTAATAAGAAGGAATTCCATAATTAGCTTTGCCGTCACAATATGCTGTTGTGAGTGAATCTATGCAACTACATATTGTAGATGTAAAGCAATAAGTACGTATTATGAAATTCATTTATAATCGTATGTTTCTGTATAGGACGACACCATATTAGGTTGTTTATGTTGTTGAAAATGGGTAAAGAAGAACGATAAAAAGGAGTTACTTTCGCATGAATGAACGCATTTTTCACGTACTTGAATTCAATAAAATAATCGATCAATTAAGAGCACACACGGCTACATCATTAGGTGCGGAGTTTGTCACCCAATTAACACCCTCACCTGAAATGGAGG
>DATGSG010000029.1:0-4549 GCA_035302925.1 Virgibacillus sp.
TGGGCGTTTATTGCTGGCAGATGAATATATCGCAAACGCGATTAGTATTGTTGATGATGAAGGTTCAAAATTCAATGAACGAGTAACTGCATTGCAGGAAAACCTACTCGAGCAGCTTGATGAAGCTTTCAATAATCCTATATTTAATGGAGTAACTGGAACAGGTGAGGCAATTATTGGAGTTATTGATCTACTTATTGAATTATTAGATCGGGCGGAAACGAAGCTTCTCCCACTAAATAGCATTTTAAACTCGGCGCCAGCTGAATTTATTGAATTTGTTTTTTCACTTGATATTAGTGTTCAGACTCTTTTTGATCCGGCTAGGGATTATTTAGAAGAAATCCGGGGGGATATAAGTGAATTTATAAGGAAAGCAGAGGGAATTGTAGATGACGATATACCTGTCGCTTTTAGAGGCGTAAAAAACACATTTGTTGATGCTGTTGTCGGTGAATTAGATGCACACTACAGCATCGTTCAGCGAAATAAAGATGCTGTATTACAGCAAATAGAAGATTATGGAGAACAAGTCAAATCGATAGCAGATATTATGCAAGCACAGGATGAAGAGGTAGGTATAGCTATTAAAGCAAATATTGCACCTGTGAAAGATAGCTTGGACATTAAAGAAACATCACTCTTTTGTATTCAGTCTTCGTCTTATTTGGAAGATCATCTTCACATTAAAGAAATTCAAGTGGAATCGGCCCATAGAGTAATTAAACACACCGTTATTATAACCTTAGTGCCTATTCTATCCGCTATTCAGGGCACATTAACATTGTTAGATCTGGTATTGGAATCCGCTTTACATTCAATCGATGCAGCAGTAAATATGATGGCCTATAGTCCAGGGGGCTTATTAGTCAACCTCACTTCTGACTATATACAAAAATTACGGGACGCGGCGGAAAAGGCAAAGAAACCAGTTGCGGATATGCAAAATAAGATCAAGAATCTTAATGAGGCGATTACTGAATCGGTTAACAATCTATCAGACATATTAGACTATTTTAAGGAGTATATAGATGTTGCTATTTTCACACCGGCAAGGTTCCAAAGTGTAAAAATATATAATGTTGCTGCTACGGATATTCTAGGAGAGATGGAAATATTATTTAATGATATTATCTATCAATTATCAAATCATCAAGCTAAATCCGTTGATGATATCGTATCATCCTCTAGAAGTGTGCTAGCTAATATGGAATTGTTGAAGGAAGATATTGAAAGAGGCGCAACTTAAATTGTTATCTTTGAATAGCCTCCGTTTACATTATCTGATATCCATCATGCATTGCACCGTTCAAACAGTAAGTATTCTTCTGTGGCCCCTACAAAACGATAGCCTCTAAAATAATTTTACTCCATTAACGTTGATATTCTAAGAAACTTAAACTGTATACGGTTACGGAAAAGAACGGAACTGGCTTGTCAATCACATACTAGGATTGACAGCTGTTTTTTTATGTATACGAACGGGCGGGTAAAACATATGATGCAGCATAAGGGTATTTATTGGATTGACAAATGCTATGTATATATTCCGTTAGATTAGGAGAAAATGAAAATAAACTAACGGAGGTGGAGGAGATGAATCCTATTAATGCTATTGAGCTTTGTGGTATTTGCGAGGAGAAGAAATCAGCAGGTATTCATTTATATAAGATCTTTATTTGCAGCGAATGTGAAAGAAATATGATTCATACGGAACCAAGAGAAGAGAAGTATCAATATTATCTTCAAAAATTAAAGAATATTAATCACTCTAGATTATATTCATAGGTCATGAAGTGTTCTAGATAAGCATGTGGGAGGACGATAAGTCTGCCAGATGCTTTTTTTATTCGAAATGATAAATATCCAAATTTCACGGTGAAAGAGAGGTTTATATAAGCGGTAAACGAGATGGTGGTTGATTGGTTTGAGATTTTAATATTTGTGTTAAAATAGAGATCAGTTGGATAAATAAGCAGAATGCCCTTTTCTGGACATGAAAACGATTGAATATAGAAAAATATCGATGAACAATTAAAAAATAACCTGAAGCATGATATAATAGGTTATAGATCGTATCATGAACATATCATCTTCGGTGAATAGAAACGAAGAAAAAGAAGAATATTTTACAAGTGGATTAAATAAGAGTAAAGCATAGGATAAAAAAGTCCAGTCGGGATCAACATGATATCTGCATGAAAGACTGCTTTCCACTGTACACGTCATAAAGGAACAGGCTATTCAGTTCAAGCAGGGCCCTTGTTTCAATCTGGATCTTAGATTAATGAAATTCATTCAGATAAGTATTAATGTTTTTCAATATGAGGGAGATAAGCTACGTGAAGGGACATTTTATAACACTTGAAGGTGGAGAAGGAGCTGGGAAGACGACGGTTCTTCGCTCACTTCATACGAAGCTATATAATATGAATTATAACGTTCTAACAACTCGAGAACCTGGTGGAATTAATATTGCCGAACAGATCAGGGAGATTATTCTCGATAAAAAGAACACATTGATGGATGCTCGAACAGAAGCATTATTGTATGCAGCAGCACGTAGGCAACATTTAGTCGAAAAGATTGATCCTGCTCTTGAACAAGGGAAGCTCGTCTTATGTGATCGATATATCGATAGTAGCTTAGCTTATCAAGGTTATGCCCGTGGATTAGGTATTGAAGAAGTACTGGAGATCAATCGGTTTTCAATTCAAGACCGTATGCCAACCCTAACTTTATTCTTTGATATTGATCCTAAAAAGGGATTAGAGCGCATTGACTTGAACCGCGAGCGCGAACAAAATCGATTGGATTTAGAAAAAATCCACTTTCATGAGTTAGTTTATGAGGGGTATCAAAAGTTAATCAGGAAATACCCTGAGCGAATCAAGGTGGTCAATGGAGATCAATCCATTGAGAAAGTTGAAGCAGATGCTTTTGCACACATTCAGGCACATTTGAATGGAGTGTAAAAAAACAGGAGGTGTGGACGATGAAGTTAATCATAGCTGTTATTCAAGATAAAGACTCAAATCGTTTAATAAGTGCATTAAGTGGAGACAACTTTCAAGCAACCAAACTTGCAACAACAGGTGGTTTCTTGCGAGAGGGAAACACGACATTAATGATTGGGTGTCAAGATGAATATGTAGATGAAGCATTGGATATTCTTCGTGATAATTGCTCACAGCGTGAACAAATGGTTGCTCCCATTTCACCAATGGGTGGAAATGCAGATTCGTATATCCCAAAACCTGTTAAAGTAGAAGTTGGGGGAGCGACTGTATTTATCCTTCCAATTGAATCGTTTTTCCAATTTTAAAATGACAACTATGGGCTACCCTTAATCACTGATTACGGTAGCCCATAACTATAAGTTGCTTTAAATAGAATGATAAATACGTAAAGTTAGAGACATAACTTTACTAATTGAGTACGTGTTTATGGACTATATTTTGAAACAAAGTTAGGACGGTGGGACTCCTTAATGAAAACATGGTCAGAGATTGGAGAAACTCAACCATTGGCGAGTAGAATAATAACGAATAGTATGATGAAGGATCGGATGTCTCATGCTTACTTAATCCAAGGGGATCGTGGTACAGGTAAACAAGCCATCGCTCTGCTTCTTGCTAAAAGTTTGTTTTGTGAAAATAGAACGGTTGTTGAGCCCTGTCAGATATGTAATGTGTGCAAGCGAATTGAATCAGGGAATCATCCCGATGTACACTGGATTAAACCAGATGGTCAATCGATTAAAATTGAACAAATAAGAAAGTTGCAAGAAGAATTTTCATATTCTGGCCTGGAATCAAATCAAAAGGTTTATATTATTGTTGGATCTGACACATTAACGTTGAATGCGGCAAACCGAATATTGAAGTTTTTAGAAGAGCCGAGTAAAAAGACGACGGCGATTATGCTAACTGAGAATAGTCAATCGATTATATCGACTATTCAATCACGGTGCCAAATCATTGATCTGAAGCCGCTAAATCCGCAGAGATATCAAGAACAATTATTGGGGTTAGGAATGTCTAAGGCAAATGCGATGTTAATGAGTGCACTTACTCACGATATTGATGATGCATTTGAAATAAGTGAAGATGAGTGGTTTGCGCAAGCGAGAAAGTTAGTGTTACAATTGATTGAAGTGTATTCGATAAGGCCTACAATGGTTTTTTTATTTATACATCAACATTGGCTACCACACTTTAAAGATCTCAATCAACATGAACAAGGTTTAGACTTATTATTACTCGCTTTTAAAGATATACTTTACTATCATGTAGGAAGCAAGGGCTCAATGGTATTTTTCGTCAATCAAGATGAGAAGTTGGAAAAGGCTGCATCCTTTTTTCCGGAGACTAGGCTTTTACGTATCTTGCATGATATTCTCGAGGCAAAACGTAAGTTAAGACAATATGTCCATCCGACCTTAGTGATGGAGCAACTTGCCCTTCATATATAGAGGTGAAATAAAATGTTAGAAGTAATTGGAGTCCGCTTTAAGAAAGCGGGTAAAATATATTATTTTGATCCAGTA
>DATGSG010000030.1:0-5639 GCA_035302925.1 Virgibacillus sp.
TTATTGATATCATTATTCATGAGGATTCCACCTTTTTGGTTTGTTTGTCTAAAACGATTATACCAAAGGTGAGAATCCTTTTTAAATCAGACAATTTACTGAATATTAGAGAAGTTACCCCGTAAACATTTTACTCATACAGGTGTGGGACAGGATTTGCCTACTTTTGTGGTTGTTTATACACATTCTTAGGATGGACAATGCTTGGGCGACTGTTTGAAAAAGGTAAAGGGATTCGAAATATAACATTGAACATCCCAACCGCGTTAAAGGGAATAAAGGGCCATAAATAAGGTGTTTTTAATGTTTTTAAGCGTGCTAAAAATATGGTGCTTATAAGGAATCCGATAACAAAGCCTTTTAAGGTAAATAATCCCGTTAATAGGATTAAGAAAAAAGCCATAATCTTATTTGCAACCCCTAATTCATAGCTCGGTGTCACATAAGATCCGATCGTACTAATCGACACGTATAACACGACTTCAGGACTTAGCATACCGACATCGATCGCTATTTCACCAATTAATACAGCAGCGATCAAGCCTAGTGCAGTCGCTAAGGCATTGGGAGTATGAATGGCAGCCATTCGTAAAAACTCGACCCCAATATATCCCAATACGACTTGGAGTGTGATAGGCACATTTCCTTCTTCATTTGGTCCGATAAAGGATAGCTCTTTTGGGAGTAATGTCGGGTCACGCGCGAACAATAACCAAAACGGTAATAAATACAAGGAAGCAAGAACGGCTAAAAAACGAATCCAGCGAATAAAAGTTCCGACAGCAGGTGTTTGTCTATACTCTTCGGCATGTTCTAAATGATCAAAAAAGGTGGTTGGTAAAATAATAATGCTTGGCGATGTATCCACATAGATTAATAAATGACCTTCTAATAAATGATTCGCAGCAACATCAGGTCTCTCTGTATACCGAACGAGTGGATATGGATTCCAGCGATGATCGATAATAAATTCATCTAATGCTTTTTCCGCCATCGTTATCCCATCGATCTCAATCTCGCTAATCTTCTCCTTTGCTAACGCGATCAAGTCATCATCCGCGATGTCCTGAATATAACTGAGACATACATCTGTCTTAGACCGTTCCCCTACTTTCATCATTTCATTACGGAGCCGTACATCACGAACTCGACGTCGTGTCAATGCGGTATTTTGTATAATATTTTCCGTAAATCCATCACGGGATCCCCTCACAACCCTTTCAGTATCTGGTTCTTCAGGTTCCCGACCAGGATAATGGCGAACATCAATGATCAGTGCATACTGTTCATTGTCAATAAATAAAACGATTAAACCAGACAACATTTGATCGAGTGCTTCATCCATAGATTGTACAGATTTAACCGATAAATTAACGAGTCGATTTTTTATGATATCATAGAGGTGCGATTTATTTGTTTCATGGTCATTCAGTCCTACGAGCACTTTAATAATTTGGACAACCGTCGGATCGTCCACAAGTCCATTTACATAATACATTTGGGTTTTTCTCTTTAAAATAATGAGCTCGCGATACTCAACATCAAACGAGGTACCGACACCTACTCTAGACTTCATATACGCTTGATTGTCACTTATTTTCTTGAAGATTTTTGTGTTTTCCTTTGCTTGCCCCATCTGCGTAACACCAACCCTACATATGATAATTTACTTCACGAAAATAATCCATTGGAAAAGCGATCCGGCGATATTACCAAAGACAAGTGCCATGAGTAAGTTTAATGTATATGTCCCCATTCCAATCCGTCTCGTTATGATTGGAAAAACATTTAGGACTTCAGCTAATCCAGCTGCAAGCATGCCATTAAATATCCCATGAAAAATGCCCCAAATCATTAATAAAAGGAATGATTGATTCCAATGAATTGATGTGAAAGATAAAAAAGTACCAAATAACGAGCCTAAAATAACACAGGCGCTATATACATTTAAAAATGCATGTGCCTTACTCAATTTAATTAAGCGGGGGATAATTCCTAACATCGTTAAAAATGCGATAAATCCGCCACCTACAGCAAGACCACCTGCAAAACCAATTAAAATTTCGGCAAATTTAATCAGAATGATCTTTATCATATGCTTCATTCTCATAATGACTTACATACTGATCAAGATCCTGCTGATAGTTAAACAACTCTACTTCAAGGGGACTTGGCTCATCATTAAACTTTTTCTTAAACCAACGATTAAAAAAGAGTAACATCCCTAAACCAAGACCAATCGAATAAGGAACTTGAATCCATAAAGGGAACTCATTCTCCTCACCTGTGAATAAGTAATGTAATTTTTGTTGAACTTCTTGCATACTGACGTCATAATGAAAATTCATAATGGTCATCGCTGTTCCAATAAATAAAAGGAACCACACAAAGGAAACAATCCATACTGAAGGCTTCTGTTTGACTTTCTCCAACTGAACAATCGTTTCTTGGGGACCGATAAACTGATATTCTAAATCATCGTATTGTTGAATGAGTTGATCAATGATTAAAAAACGATCGATCACAGCAATATGATGATCTTGTTTTGTCATCGTATAAATAGTAAACTCTTTTAAATCCTCTAGATTTTTGGTCAATGAGGATACGAAAGCAATATCTTTTAATGTAATCGATCCTCTATGAGTAACTTTTATTTTTTTCATGAGACGGATATAAACGACTTCTTTCACGACTTGATCACCCTTTATCCAATTCAATTTAAGTTAGCTTGTCACAGTACGGCTTATTTTATGAGTAGAAAAGGAAAAAACCATCACATTTGTGATGGTTTTAAGCATTCATATGATATTTCATATCCTCAAGAATCTTCTTTTCGAGTCGTGATACTTGTACTTGAGATATGCCAAGTCGCTCAGCCACAATAGATTGTGTTTGATCTTTATAATACCTTAAATAAACAATTAATCGTTCTCTTTCACTTAAATTTCGAATGGCCTCCTCAAGGCTCAATTTGTCAAACCAATCTGAATTCTCATCCGCGATTTGATCCAATAAAGTGATTGGGTCCCCATCATTTTCGAAAACCGTTTGATGAATAGATTGAGGAGACTTTGCTGCTTCCAAAGCATGGACTGCTTCTTCTGGCGATATATCCAGTGCCGTTGAAATTTCTAATACAGTGGGCGAACGATTTAATTCTTTCGTTAATTCATCTTTTTTTCGACGGATTTTATTGGCTGTTTCTTTAAGTGAACGACTGACTTTAATACTTCCGTCATCGCGAATAAATCGTTGTATCTCGCCAATAATCATAGGTACGGCATAGGTTGAGAATCGAACATCATAGGATAAATCAAATTTATCAATCGATTTAATTAACCCAATGCTACCAATTTGAAATAAATCATCCGGATCATAGCCCCGATTCAGAAAACGTTGCACAACAGACCAAACAAGACGCACATTCCTCTCAACCAATATATCTCTTGCTTGCCTGTCCCCAGTTTGGCTCCGATTAATTAAGTCTTTTGCCTCTGCATTTGTTAAGATCTCCTGGCGATTATTCGTCTTTACATCTAGTTTTCTAGACATAACTATTTACTAACCGTTTTACTTTTTGTTAATTGTTTTGTCATCTTAACAGTTGTTCCTTTGTCTATGACAGAGGTGATTTCAACTGAATCCATGAAGTTCTCAATAATCGTAAAACCCATTCCCGACCTTTCCAATTCAGGTTTTGATGTGTAGAGCGGTTGTCTTGCTTCCTCAATATTTCCAATTCCCACCCCATCATCTTTAATCGCTAAATCGACTACCTCATCTCGAATATTACATGTGATCGTGATTTGTTGATTTGGATCATTATGATACCCATGGATAATTGAATTTGTAACCGCCTCAGAGACAACTGTCTTTATTTCCGTTAGTTCATCCATCGTAGGATCTAATTGCGCGATAAAAGAACCAACGGCAACCCTTGCAAAGGATTCATTGACACTTAAACTTGAAAACGATACAGACATTTCATTTTTCATGATGCCACCCCCAGCGTTAATAATGCATATTCCTCATTTTCTTCTAATCGAACGATTTTGAATAATCCCGACATATCAAATAATCGTTCAACAGGAGGTGTTAAAGAGCAGACAACCATTTCTCCTCCAATTTGTAAAACTTCTTTATACCTCCCTAAAATGACCCCTAAACCAGAGCTATCCATAAAAGTAACAGCACTCAGGTTTAATATAACATGCTTAATCGGGCTTTTGTACATGCGATTCTTCCATTCATTTCGTAATAATTCAGCCTCATGATGATCCAATTCCCCAGAAAGCCTCACAATTAACACATCTTCTTTAACATCAAACATTGTTTTTAATCCCAATCATTACCCTCCTCAAAATACAATTTCTCCATACTCTTTTTCTCTATTTAAAGGAGAAGTCCCTTCTTTTTGTCAAAAGAAGAAGTACTTCGTTAAATTTAGTTAAAATGTTGGTGATTTCACCAAGTTTTGCGCCACCTTTTTTATTAAGGTTAGATAGGATGCTTGATTTGCATTTGCATCAATAATGAGTGGGGATTTTAATATGACTTTATTTTCATCTTTCACCGTTAATAGCCCGACTTGATCCCCTTTTTTCAGCGGTAATTGGATATCCTCTTCAAGTTTAATTGTTGTCGTAATAGCGGGTGATTCATCACCCTTTTTATGAATCGTACTAATCGATTCTGATGTAACAATGTTTATATCTTTATCTTCAGCCTTTAAAAGTTCTAGGCTCGTAATTTGTTCATCTTTTTCATATAATTTCACCGTATTAAAATGATTGAATGCATAGTCAAGTAGTTGAGAAACCGTAGCATTACGTTCTTTAGCTGTTTCTGCACCCATCACGACCGTAATCACTCTCATATCATTCTTTTTAGCTGTTGCCGTTAAACAATACATCGCCTCATTGGTAAACCCTGTTTTTAAACCATCAACACCAGGATAGAACTTTACCAGTTTATTCGTATTGACGAGCCAGAACTCATTATCTTTTCCTTTTCTTAAATAGTCATCATAAACAGATGTATAGTCTGTAATTGATTCATATTTTAATAGCTCTTTAGCAATGATTGCCATATCATGTGAAGTACTGTAATGATTATCGGCCGGCAATCCCGATGAATTTTCGAAATGCGTATTTTCTAACCCTAATTCCTTCACCTTATCATTCATTTTCTTAACAAACTCTTCTTCACTACCTGAAATTCTTTCGGCCAAGGCAACACTAGCATCATTACCAGATGCAATAGCAACGCCTTTTAATAGATCATTTACCGTCATTTCCTCCCCTGCGGAGAGAAATACTTGTGAGCCACCCATCGAGGATGCACGTTCACTCACGGTAACGACTTCATCCAGCTCTAACATTCCCGTATCCAATGCTTCCATGATTAAGAGCAATGTCATGACTTTTGTCATACTAGCAGGCGGTAACTTTTTATCTGCATTTTCATCAAATAATATTTCACCTGTATCACGTTCAAGTAAAATAGCCGATTTTACTTCTGTTGTTAGTTGAAATGATGTAGGATCAGATTCTGAACTCGTTTCATTCGCTTGCACCGGTATGACCGGGCTGAAAAGAAAGGCCGTTAATACCGTTCCTATTAAAATAGACTTTTTCATA
>DATGSG010000031.1:0-4798 GCA_035302925.1 Virgibacillus sp.
TCTTTCTCATAACTGATTAAGTTTGTGAAAATACGATACCCACCAGGAACTTGATTAGCAATTTGGCGATAAAATCCTAAGCTTGTATAGATATAGGTTCCTTCACCATGTTCTGCCATTAAGATGCCCCCTTCAAATGGATCTTCATCTGGATCAGCCATGCTAACGAAAGTCTCATAATGATCATCCCAGTTCATTGGGAAATAAAGTCCTCTCTCTTGAACCCAGGAATCCCAGTCACGATCTGTAATATGATTCGGATAATTGAATAAATCATGGTCTTGTTGTGTCATTGTTACAGCAGCATTCTCATCCGTGACACGCCATTCAATTGACGGCATACCTAATTCAAGCGAATAAGGGAGTGTCCCATCAATTTCCCAATTATCTCCAGGTTTATGATATTGAAAGACAACATGTCCTCCATTTTCCGCGTACTCTAGTAGGCGATGGTTATTCTTTACGAGGTCTTCACGCGATAAATTAGCCCGTATTCCGGTTACAATCGTATCATATTGACTTAAATCTCCGGTGTTTAAATCCTCTTCAGTTAACTTCGTAATGTCAAAACCAACATGAGATAAATAATCGGCTACTTCATCAAAGCCACTTTCGATATAACCTACTTTTAAATCATTCGGTTTTAAAAGCTCAAAGCTTATGGCATGAATTTGTGCAGCTTCTCCAAAGTACTCATTATTGATATGATCATACGTAATTTCTTGAATGGATGTATCATATTCCTTACCGTTTGAGGTAGCGTTGACCATAATATCGAACTCACCATCTTCAATATTTTGAGGAGGGATGAGTGAGAATTCAACTTGTTCTGTATCAAATCGATTGTCTAAATTAACTTTTTTAGTACTTGGTTCACTCGTCCAACCTTCGGGAAGCTCTATAGAAACAGACACATCTTTCTCACCAGCCGTGTAATTTTTAACATCGACGGACACCGGATACTCATCTTGTAAGTCAGCCGTATTCATGACGATGTTTTCTGGATTGGTTGTTAAGCTAATATCAGGTAATACGGCGACTGTGTCAGCTAGGTTTAAAAGATTAGTTGATATTTGCCCTCTTTCCTTTAGTGATATTTTTGATTGTAATATAGGTTCATCATAAGGATGATAAAGTGCTGCATCCTCTGGTACATCAACATTAAATTCCAATGTTTTGGTTTCACCAGGTTGAATCTTTTTAATTTCCTTCACTCCATCAATCGACCAGTCATTTGGAGCGATTATAGATGCATCAATATGTTTCACAACGGATGTACCGTTGTTTGTAAGCTCTATCGATACATTCGTTTTTTCACCCTGGGTTACTACGTCTGAGTCCATGGTTGTTTGAACGTCAAGATCCGATGCAGCTAAACTAACTTCATTTAATTGTTCCTCTTTTATTTCAAGCTTATGGAGTAAATCATTTTTTAGATTTGTGTCTAGTTTAGACTTTTCGGTCTTGTCCATGATTTTATGGACATCTTTTAATGCTTGGTGCGATTGTGAAAAAATATCTTCGCGATGTGGATATGTATCCACAATGGTGTCCAGTTTTTGTTGTAAGTCGGTCAATTGATTTTGTAGGCCATTATTGGTTACAAGTTCTGACCAGTCATTAAAATCATAGGGAATGCCAGCAAAAAGATCATCTTCATCTAATTGATTATCCTTTATAGACGAATTAATTAATTCCAGATGTGTTTGCCGCGGTTCAATTGGAATATCATTTCCCATGCCTTGGCTTTTATGAAGATAACGGGATGCCTCGCCAAGTTGTGGATAAGACATATCATAAATTGGATCATAGTCACCAATTTCAATGGAAGTTGTTGCGGTTTCTTCTGATTCGGCTGGTAAATATAACTTTTTCGTTTGCCAGACAGAAAGTCCCTCGTTTAGTTGTTCGGGATAGACCGTTGGATCTGCAGCATCTTCAAAAGCCTGTACACTTAGGATCGACATTGCCCGGTGATGGCCATGCTGATTTTCAACATCACGAAAGGAGGGCATGACGATGTCGGGCTGATAGGTGCGAAGAAAACGAATGAACCGTTCATACGTTATATCTTCATCCCATTTTTTTAATGTTTCCTCAGGAGACTTTGAAAAGCCGAAATCATAAATCGTGTCTGATGTTGTTTCGCTTAAATGATAAGCTTTTACTCCCGTGATTTCAGCAGCCTCAATCATTTCATTGGAGCGGATAATTCCGAGAGCGTCACCAAGTTCACTTCCAATTTCATTTTGCCCACCTTCACCTCTATTTGCGATGAGACTGGATGTTTTTATTCCTAACCCTCTAGATAAATAAGCTAATAAATCACTTCGTTCATCGTCAGGATGTGCACCTGTATTCAAAAAAGTAACAGTCGTGTTTAGTGGATGAACGACATTCCATAAATCGACATCCGGGTCTTTTTGAGCCTGCTGTGCCGATCCATGGGCTGGTAAAAGAGCGAGTACTAATGTAATTGATAATAAAAACGTACGCAATATCCTCATTTTGTAACCCCTTTCATTTTTGGGTTCGCCTTTATTTTATTTCGTTGCTGCTAGGTACTGTTTATTTATGCCCCCTAAAGCACTTGTCAATGTAATAGAATGAATTTCATTAAATTAGACTAAGATTAAAGGAGAGCTAGCCATCTAGCATAGTTAGTAATGAAAACTAACGAACCAGCTAAAAAAACAAAGGCAAATCCTATAAAAACAATACCATTGAGTTTGAAGAATGTAAATAGTCCAATAATACTACTAGCAAACCGGACATCCAGTCGTAAAGGGGTTTCAGCGAAATTATTTGATAATTTTAAATATACCCTCTTTACAATGAAAGGGGTTTCATCTATAATCGAAATAATCAAATAGTTAGTAATCATTACTAACCAACAGGGTGGATTCAAACTGATTGCATAAATCGACATCTAGTCTTTAAACAAAGAAGGGATTCATCATAATTTGTGGCAGTAAAAAGAAAACAACGTCTAAGGGGTTATGGTATGCAGAGAGAAAGTGTGTCCTATATAAAATCAATAAATGCACGACAAGTACTGAAGAGCATCGTCGAAAATGAAGCAACAACACGAGCTGATATAGCAAAAAAACTGAAGCTTAGTAAGCCAACAGTCTCGGTAATTGTCAAACAGTTATTAGATGATGGCTGGATTTATGAATCGGGCAGTGGAAATGCTTCGGCTGGCGGTGGCAGGAGACCTGTTGAATTAGCATTTAATGAGAAAAGGTCATTTATTGTTGGTATCGATATTGGGGGAACGAATGTCACCTTAGGGATCACTGATTTAAAAGGAAAGGTTTGTGCATACCGGGAATTTCCTACACAACAACATTTAAATAAGCAGTTTTTTGGTGAAATTAAACGTTGTGTTGAATCCATGAAAAGTCAACTAGAAATTAATCAATCACAAATCATTGGATTAGGTGCTGGGGTACCAGGCGTTACGAATGTAGAGGAAGGAATCGTTATAGAGGCACCAGCATTAGGCTGGAACAACTTTCCGATTAGAAATAAACTTCAAGAAATATTCGACCTTCCTATCTATGTGGACAATGATGTAAACAGTGTTGTTTTAGGAGAAAATTGGAAGGGAGCAGCACAAGATAAATCGAATCTAATTTACATTTCGATTGGAACTGGAATTGGTAGTGGGATTATTTTAAATGGCGAATTATATCGTGGCAGTAATTATAGTGCTGGAGAAATTGGTTATTTGGTGACTGATCGAGAAGAAGTAAAGGAATTTCAACCGTATTTGGAAGGTTATGGCTATCTAGAAAGTGTTGCGAGTGGTTCATCGATTAGTCTTCAATTATCAAAGAAAAAAAGAAAGACAGTCACTTCAAAGGAGGCGTATGAATTATATCAAAAGGATGATGTTGATGCAGTAAAGGTCATTGATTTTGCTATTGAAAATTTAGCAATTGGTATGGCAAACTATGCTTCCTTATTCGATCCAGAAATTATTATTTTAGGAGGTGGTGTCAGTCGATCATTTTCTGTCATGGGTGAGCAGTTGATTAAGACGATAAGAAAGCACACGCCACAACGATGTGAAATTGTACAAACAACATTAGGGAAAGAAGCAGGGATCATAGGAGGAGCAGCGTTATTTTTAAAGGAACATGATTTACTACTAAATACTTGAGGGGAAAGGGGTAATTTTAATGAATATGATGAGAAAAAGCTGGTTATTATTTTTAGCGATTGCTTTTACAGTACTATTAGCGGGTTGTATGGCAGGAGGATCAGATAAAGATGAGGATAAAGCTTCGGGAGATAAAGAATCTGATTTAGAAGATAAAGTAGTTGTTTACTCTCCACATGGTACTGATATTCTAGGAGACTTTCAAAAACAATTTGAAGAGGAATACGGTATTGACATGGAGTTCCTAGATATGGGATCACAAGAAATATTAGATCGTATCCGTTCGGAAGAAAATAATACACAAGCAGATATATGGTGGGGCGCACCACAAGTAAACTTTAATCAGGCGGCTGACGAGGGTTTGTTAGCTGAATATAAACCTTCCTATGCGGATTCACTTGAAGATATCTATCATCATAGTGATTGGTTTTGGTCTGGTACATCCATGACACCGCAAGTTATTTTGTACAATAATCAAAACGTAAGTGAAGAAGAATCACCTAAAGATTGGGATGATTTACTAGATCCTAAATGGGAAGATGAAATTATTATTAGATATCCACTTGCTTCAGGAGGAATGCGCACGATATTTTCCGCTATTATTTATGATTTAGACCATGAAGATCCTGA
>DATGSG010000032.1:0-44769 GCA_035302925.1 Virgibacillus sp.
CCGGTTTATTTGGTACGTCATGATGATAGCGACATCTTGGTTCATATGATTCAGAAGCTCCGACTAGAATTACCGGATCATCATATGAGGCAGGATCACCATCGATTAAGCGCTGTGTACGGCTTGCTGGTGAACTACAAATAGGACAAATTGCATTCAGCTTTGTCACCGTATCACTTAAAGCCATTAATTTTGGCATCTGACCAAATGGTTCTCCGCGGAAGTCGGTGTCTAATCCCGCTAAAATAACTCGAATTCCTCGATTGGCTAGTTCATTTGCCACCTCGACAATATCTGGATCAAAAAATTGCACTTCATCAATTCCGACTACATCGACAGTTTTTTCAACTTGTTCTAAAATATCCCGGGAATATTTAACAGGGCGGGCAATGATCGTTGAGCCATTGTGTGTAACGACTTCTTCTTCAGAATACCGGTCGTCAATTGCCGGTTTAAAAACATGCACAGATAAATTCCCAAATTTTGCTTGGCGCACACGGCGAATTAACTCCTCCGATTTTCCTGAAAACATACTTCCACAAATTACTTCTACCCAGCCATTTCGGTTGATTATATACAAGGATGTATTCCCCTTCCCAGCTAAATTTCATGTTTGTATACGTCTTAGTGTATCATTATATTCGACTATTTTCCTCTATTATTTCAGGATTATTCCTTAAATATATAAAACAAAAAACAGGCATATAAAAGATGATCTGCCTGTTTTCTGCCTGTATGTTGACGGAATGACTCCGTTTAGCTTGTCACGTTCGCACCTAGCTCCAATGACCGTTGCGATGTACACCAGCAAATGCCAGGGGATAATCCCTTCACTTGCACAGAGCTGTGTAATGCATCGTTCATTCGCCATGGTTGCTTATTTCATATTATATTTTCTCTTGAAGCGGTCTACACGTCCACCCGCTCTGTCTTCTCTTTGTTTACCCGTATAGAAAGGGTGAGTATCTGAGCTGACTTCAACACGAATAACTGGGTACGTATTCCCATCTTCCCATTCGATCGTTTCTTCTGAGTTTCTTGTTGATCCGCTTAGAAATTTAAAATCTGAGCTTGTATCAAGAAATACTACTTTTCTATATTCTGGATGAATATCTTTTTTCATTTCTTTCCACTCCTTTTTGCCCTGATCCTAAAGAAACAGAGTTATTGTAAGAGCCGTCATAGGTTTTTGCACCTTATTAAAACTCACATAAACAGATTATAACAGTGTGGCTATTTGATTGCAATAGGTTCGACTGAATTGGTTTATTTTATTCGAGTTCTTCCTTCGGTAAATGGCTACTCTAGCGCTTTATCCCTTTACGGCTCATTTCTTTTTCCATTATTTGTAGGAACTCTTCATTTGTAGCTGATTTACGTAACCGTCTTAGGAAACGTTCAATAAAGTCGTGTGAATCTTGCATTGTATTACGAATCGCCCACATTTTATCGAGATGTCCTTTTGGTATAAGCAATTCCTCTTTTCTCGTTCCTGATCGGAGGATATCAATGGCAGGGAAGATTCTCCGCTCTGCTAATTGACGATCTAAATGGAGTTCCATGTTTCCAGTTCCCTTGAATTCCTCATAAATCACATCGTCCATTCGTGAACCGGTATCAACTAATGTTGTTGCTAAAATGGTGAAACTTCCACCTTCTTCAATATTCCGTGCCGCCCCAAAAAAGCGCTTTGGTCGATGGAATGCTGCTGGATCAATCCCACCTGACAGTGTACGTCCACTCGGTGGAATCGTTAAATTATATGCGCGGGTTAGACGTGTAATACTATCAAGCAACACAATAACATCGCGTTTATGTTCGACTAAACGCATCGCCCTTTCCAAAACGAGCTCTGATACTCGAATATGACTTTCTGGTACTTCGTCAAATGTTGAGCTAACGACGTCAACATCAGGGTGGACGGAGCGTTCAATATCAGTTACTTCCTCTGGACGTTCATCAACAAGCAAGATAATTAATTTGGCTTCAGGATGGTTTTCAGAAACACTATTCGCGATTTCCTTTAAAAGCATCGTTTTCCCTGCTTTAGGTGCTGAAACGATTAAACCACGTTGTCCAAATCCTACTGGTGTCATTAAGTCCATGATTCGTGTTGATAAATTATTTTGTGACTTCTCTAAACTCATAAATCGATCTGGATAGAGTGCTGTTAGTGCTGGAAAGTGAACACGTTCTTTTGATGTTTCAGGATCATCATCATTTACAGCATCAACATGTAACAACCCATAATACCTTTCATTTTCTTTTGGTGGACGAACTTTCCCAGATACTTTGTCACCGTTACGTAGGTCAAAGCGGCGAATCTGAGATGCAGAAATATAAATATCCTCTGCACTTGGTGAGTAATTAATTGGGCGTAAGAAGCCAAAACCTTCCGCGGGGATTATTTCTAAAATTCCGTCCATGAAAAAATAGCCATCTTTTTCTGCTTGCGCTTTTAGGATCGAAAAGATGAGTTCACGTTTTGTTAGCTTTGAATAATAAGATACTTTATATTCACGTGCTAATTCATAAATTTCCTTCAATGTTAATGTCTCTAAATGCGAGATTGTTAATCCAGCCATAAAATCACCATGCCTATTCATTTTTATATAATCAAGAAAGCGATTACCTATATTTTCTAGCTTTTCAGAGTGAACATGACGTTCGTCTTTTGAAAATGATTGTGTATACGTGTTGATGTGAATTGAGTTTCCTATATGACAGGATTTTCTTCAGATTAATGGAGAATGTAAGTAGTTGGGTATGAAGTTTATTTTATCATAGAGTAACCAATATCAATCCCTATTAAACATCTATTATTTTAGTCGTTTGTTTAGAAAAATACAACTCTTATTTAAATGTTTACTAGAGAGGAAGACCCGTAACATACCGGTCTTCCATTCCCCGTATGCCTCTAGATCGATTATTAAGTTTCCATGACGAGGTTCGGTTTTCTCTGTAAACTATGTTCCCCGTCGATAAATCGTACGGTTCCACTTTTTGCACGCATGACAACGGTCTGGGTCGTTGCTTTCAACCCTTTAAATTGGACACCTTTTAATAATTCTCCGTCCGTTACACCAGTTGCTGCAAAAATAGCATCATTCCCTGAGCAAAAGTCGTCCATATAAAACACTTTATTTAAATCGGGTATCCCCATTTTTTTACAACGGGCAATTTCTTCATCGTTTGATGGAATTAACTTACCTTGAATTTCTCCGCCTAGACATTTCAATGCGGCTGCTGCCAGAACACCTTCTGGCGCTCCACCAATACCTAATAAGATATCAACACCTGTTTCATCAAAAGCTGTGTTCATTGCTCCTGCAACATCACCATCAGGTATTAATTTAATCCGGGCGCCGGTTTTACGGATTTCTGTAATTAACTCCGCATGACGTGGACGGTCTAAAACAACGGCAACAATGTCTTCGATATGCTTGTTTTTCGCTTTTGCCACTGCTTTTAGATTATCATAAGTCGAGGCATTAATATCAACCTTACCAACAGCCTCAGGCCCAACAGCAATTTTTTTCATGTACATATCTGGTGCATGCAACAAATTACCTTTATCAGCAATCGCAATGACCGCGAGCGCATTCCATGTTCCTTGAGCAACAATACTTGTGCCTTCAAGTGGATCTACAGCTACATCTACAAGTGGCTCTGTCCCTGTGCCAAGCTTCTCACCTATATAAAGCATCGGGGCTTGATCCATTTCCCCTTCTCCAATGACGACCGTACCTTGCATCGGAATTGTATCAAGGACCTTTCTCATCGCAGATGTTGCTGCTTCATCGGCTTCATCCCGATTCCCACGTCCCATCCAACGGGCTGAAGATAAAGCCGCTGCTTCCGTAACACGTACTAATTCCATCGTTAAGCTTCTTTCCATTATGTCGTTCTCCCCTTTTAAAAGCATCATCATACATCATGATGAATTCACTTATGCATACGACCTTTGTATAGCTTTTGATTGAATCATTTTATGATTCTCTGATTTCTACTTCTTCCTCTACGGTTAAATCTTCTCGCCATATTTTAGCGCCGAGATTAATCAGTTTTTCGGTAATTTGTTCATAACCACGTTCAATATGTTCTACACCAGTAATCTCGGTGACCCCATCTGCCATTAAACCGGCTACAATCAGTGCAGCACCAGCCCGCAGATCAGATGCTTTAACACTTGCCCCAGCTAACTGAACAGGACCAGTAACTATAGCGGATCCACCTTCAACTTTGATTAAAGCATTCATTCTACGGAGTTCATCAATATGTTTCAAACGCGCGGAGTAGATTGTATCTGTTACGACACCTGCATTTTCAGCCTTTGTTAATAGCGTTGTAAATGGTTGTTGGAGATCCGTCGGGAATCCTGGATAGACCAATGTTTTAATATCGACGCTTTTCAGTGTCTTATTCGGTTTAATTAATAACTGTTCATCGCCTTCTTCGATCGACACTCCCATTTCACGGAGCTTGGCTAGGAGAGATTCTAAATGTTGGGGGATCACATTATCAATAATTACTTCCTTCCCTTGTGCAGCTGCTATAATGGCATATGTACCAGCTTCAATTCGGTCGGGAATAATCGTATGTGTACACCCGTGTAGCGCTGGAACACCTTCAATCCGAATGACATCTGTTCCAACACCTTTTATATTCGCTCCCATATTTGTCAATAAGGTTGCAACATCAATAATTTCTGGCTCTTTTGCGGCGTTTTCAATTGTCGTTCGCCCTTTAGCCTTCACGGCAGCGAGCATAATGTTAATCGTGGCTCCTACACTTGCCACATCTAAGTAAATCCGGGCTCCAATCAATTCCTTTGCACGAATATAAATCGCACCATGTTCATTTGTCACTTCGGCACCGAGCGCTTCAAAGCCTTTAATATGCTGATCAATGGGACGTGGTCCTAAGTGACAACCACCAGGTAAACCGATGACAGCCTTATTAAACTTACCGAGCATCGCACCCATAAAGTAATAGGAGGCACGTAACTTCTTTACTTTTCCATTTGGTAGTGGCATCGAAAGCATTTCTGAAGGATCGATCGAAACCGTTCTGCTACCCTTTGGGCCCCATGTTACCTTGCCACCAATTTCTTCTAATAACTCCCCTAACGTATACACGTCAGAAATATCTGGAAGTCCTTCAATGGTTACATTTGAATCAGCTAACATTGCGGCTGGAAGTAGAGCAACAGCACTGTTCTTCGCCCCACTGACACGTACTTTACCACTTAATAAGTGACCGCCTTCAATTAGTATTTTACTCATTTTAAAAACCTCACTTTTTAACGGACAAGACTTACATAGATCGCCGTATGATCACCAGGTTTTGCTATAAAACAAACTACATCAGTCGTACCTGCCATTCCTTTCAAGGTCAGGCACGACCTTTTTATGCAGTCTATTTATAATATGTAACCTGTAAGAAGTCGTTGATTTGATTGATCAGACGGGCTACATATAGCTTGCTGATGTCTTGATGTAAATGACACTGTTTAGATTGTTTCCCTATAGTTTGCACGATTACACTTATTTCATGTTATTACTTTTGCTTATTCCAATCAGCGAGAAATTGTGAAATTCCTTGATCTGTCAAAGGATGTTGCACAAGTTGTGCAAGAACTTTATATGGGATGGTAGCAATATGTGCCCCATTTAAAGCAGCGTCAATTACATGTAATGGGTGTCTAATTGATGCAGCAATGATTTCTGTCGGAATTTGATGACGATCAAATATGTCCGAAATTGTAGTAACTAATGTCATGCCATCTTGACCAATATCATCCAACCGGCCTAGGAAAGGCGAGACATACGTTGCGCCGGCGCGTGCTGCTAACAAAGCTTGGTTCGCATTAAAAATTAAGGTAACATTTGTTGTAATATTTAGATCGCTAAATGCCTTCACTGCTTTTAGCCCTTCCAATGTCATTGGAACTTTAACCGTAATGTTCGGTGCGATGGCAGCTAACTCTTTACCTTCTTCAATCATACCGGGAGCATCTTCCGCAATGACCTCCGCACTAACAGAGCCGGAAACTTCGGCAGTTATCTCTTTCAGACGATCATGGAATGAGACGCCTTCTTTAGCGACGAGGCTTGGATTTGTTGTCACGCCTGACAAAACTCCTAGTTCATTAGCTAAACGAATATCTTCTATGTTTGCTGTATCAATAAAAAACTTCATTTATAATAACCCTCTTTCATTCCTATATTATTTTTATGCTTGTCCTGATGAACCAAACTCACGCATTTTTCCGATAACCGTTTCTTTAATTGACTCTCGACCAGGTCCAAGGTATTTTCTTGGATCATATAAATCAGGTTGTTCGGCTAAGATTTCACGTACTTTAGCGGCTTGAACCATTTGATTTTCTGTATTGACGTTGATTTTAGCTGTTCCTAATGAAATTGCTCGCTGGATATCTTTCGTTGGAATTCCAGTTCCACCATGGAGTACAAGTGGAATATCAGTGATGTTCTTTACTTCTTCCATCTGTTTAAATCCAAGATTTGGTTCGCCTTTATAGGGACCATGTACAGATCCTAATGCAGGTGCAAAACAGTCGACATTTGTCTCATTGACTAGTTTTTCACATTCTGCAGGGATAGCATACATTGCCTCTGCATCATCAACGACAAGATCATCTTCTTCTCCACCAATGCGCCCCAATTCTGCTTCAACTGAAACACCGTGAATATGTGCTAACTCAACTACCTTTTTAGTTAAGGCGATATTCTCCTCTAATGGTAGATGTGAACCATCAATCATCACCGACTTAAATCCTGCTTGAATAGCGAGTGCGCACTGTTCAAAATCAGGTCCATGATCCAAGTGCATAGCTACAGGTACAGTTGTCCCGTACTCCTCCATTAGCGCTTCAACCATTGTTACCGTTAATTTATATCCACCCATATATCTTGCTGCACCTGCTGAAACCCCTAATATAACGGGTGACTTTTCCTCTTCAGCGGCCTGCAAAATCGCTTGTGTGTATTCCAAATTATTTAAATTAAACTGCCCGATTGCATAACCTTTTTCTTTACCTCGTTCAAGCATTTCTTTCATCGATACGATTGACATATTATAAATCCTCCTCTTAAGGTGTACACTCATTCATTTAAAAAATACCTACTGTCTATTCTCTTAGGATACCAACTTGAGCATTTAGGCGCAACAATAGAGTGTGATTTTTATGTATTTCATTTACAAAATGCCTTAAAAAGCTATCTGTTTTGTTATCATTCATATCATCATTGATGTTGGATTAAATAGTTGTCAGGGGATTTAGAGGATGATCTGAATATCATGATCTATATGTCAGCACGTTCTTCATTATACGTTGTGCTTTGAATCGACCATGATGCTAGTGTCAATTAGGATACAGTGACGTATAAATATCTTCCTTACGTTACTGTCCCTTTAACAAGTTCGCGAATATCTTTTATATTAAATGGTTTGGCCACCGTTTGGATAGTCGTCCTAGAACTTCCCAACTCTTCTTTAACATTATCGATGAGACCACTCATTAATACAACTGGAACGGTAATCGCGCGCTTTTCCATTTGTTTGATTACTTGCAGCCCATTTAAAACAGGTAAGTTATAATCTAATAAAACAAGATCAAAGGGATGCTCGATTATCTTATCAAGTGCCTCTTTTCCTGTTTGCGCTGTTGTTACATCGTAGCCTTCATGTATAAAAATATCGGTTAATAATAACCGTATGCCTGCTTGATCATCTACTATTAATAATTTGGTTTTCATAGGTACACATTCTCCTCGACCTCGAAGTCTCTTTACATTAGATATTCTACACTGATTCATTAATACCTTTTATTAATGGGGATAAAGCGGTAACATTTTTTTATTCATTAATGGATAGATAAAGAGACCTTGAATAAATTGACATTGTTGACGTGTTTATTCAAGGCTTATTTCTGTTGTTATGATTCTTGGCCATTTACGGTGGCATCAATAAAACCTTCAAATAAGGCATGTGGTTTTGTTGGACGAGATTTAAACTCCGGGTGGAATAAGCAAGCGACAAACCATGGATGATCGCCTAATTCAATAATCTCGACGAACTGATCATCAAGACTTGTCCCCGCAAAGATAAGACCGTCAGCTTCCATTTGCTCCCGGTACGCGTTATTAAATTCATAGCGATTCCGGTGGCGTTCATGGATGACATCATTGTCATCATAAGCGGTGCGTACTTTTGTACCTGGTTGTAATTTACATGCATAAGAACCGAGTCTAAAGGCACGATCTGGTTCTTCCAGTTCCTTCTGTTCTGGCAATAAATCAATGATCGCATCTTCTGTATGTTCATCGATTTCAGTTGAATGTGCGTTTTCGATTCCACTCACATTTCGGGCAAACTCTACAATCGCCAATTGCATGCCAAGACCTATTCCCATAAAAGGAATTTTGTTTTCCCGTGCATACTGAATGGCTTCAATTTTACCATCTATTCCCCTACTGCCAAATCCACCAGGAACAATGATTCCATCGACATGGGATAATGCTGCTTTAATTGTTTCTTTATCGAGATCTTCCGAGTTAATCCAGTGAATTTCAATATTTGCATCAAAATCAATACCCGCATGTTTCAATGATTCAACAACAGACAAGTAGGCATCAGGCAATTCTACATATTTTCCAACGAGACCAATATCAATCGTACGTGTTAGGTTTCGTACTTTATCAACGAGTTCTTGCCATTTCCCCATCTCTGCCTCTTCACATTGAAGGTCTAAATGATCACATGTTAATTGATCCAATTGTTGTTCCTGTAATGAAATAGGGATTTGATATAATGTATCTGCATCACGCATTTCAATTACAGCCTTTTCGTTAATATCACAGAACAGCGATATTTTCTCTTTCATTTCCTTGCTGATTGGTAATTCCGTTCTTAACACGATGACGTCAGGCTGAATTCCTAATGAACGCAATTCTTTTACACTGTGTTGTGTCGGCTTTGTCTTGATCTCGCCTGCCGCTTTAATAAATGGTACGAGTGTACAATGAATATACATGACGTGATCCCGACCAATATCACTTTTGATTTGGCGAATGGCTTCTAGAAAGGGCAATGATTCGATATCGCCAACTGTTCCACCGATTTCAGTAATGACAACATCTGCTTCTGTCGCCGCCCCTGCGCGGTATACTTGTTCTTTAATTTCATTTGTAATATGTGGAATAACTTGCACAGTTCCGCCTTGATATTCTCCTCGGCGTTCTTTCTTTATCACACTTGAATACACTTTTCCAGTCGTAACATTGCTATATTGATTTAGGTTAATATCGATAAAACGCTCATAATGACCTAAATCAAGATCTGTTTCTGCACCATCTTCTGTGACAAAAACTTCTCCATGCTGATAAGGACTCATTGTTCCTGGATCAACATTAATATATGGATCGAATTTTTGTATCGTCACTTTTAATCCGCGGTTTTTCAGCAATCTTCCTAATGAAGCTGCTGTTATTCCTTTACCTAGTGATGACACGACACCACCTGTTACAAAGATATACTTGGTCACTACTTATCCCTCTTCCTTTAGTTTAAAAACAATGAGCTTGTTGATTGAAATTTGTTTGTTTGTACATTAATGTATTTCATTCACATCTATAAATAAAGAAAACGTTTCCCCAAACAAGTCTAGGGAAACGCTTTTGTTTTAAATTTAAAGAGCCCAATTAAGATATTACTCACTCTACTAAAAAAAGTCAAGGTACTGTATTCTAGAAAAATATATGTGTTTTTATTTCCCAATTATACTTCTTCATCCTCTAGGAACTCTTCGTCTATATCAAGTTCAAATTCTGATTCTTCTGGATCATAATCCTCTTCAGAAAGCTCATTTATTTCATCAATGTTTTTATCAATCGCTGCAAACTCGCTCTCGAGTTCATCTTCAACTTCAACTGGTTTTTTTCTCCTTTTTACACGAATTGGCTTAGGAATCCCTTCATCTGTCTCAACCTTCTTCTGGTCTTTATACCAAGATTTGAGGCCCCACATATTCGCACCATTTGTTATAAAATTACCATCCACATTGAGATCCGTATAATATTGACCTATTTTTGCGTCTTTTTCTGCTTCTGATAGGCCCTTTAAGTCGGCTACTTTAGTAAATACGTCTTTAAATTTCAACTCTTCCTTCTCTTCTGTTAACACTAATTTCGTTAAGTCAATGAGTGACATTTTGGCCATTTTCTCTTGCGTGTATTCTTTTAGACTCACTGTCAAGCACTCCCTTTTGTCATGAATGAACTGGTTTTTCACCTTGTTTTTTTATAGTCTAACATATAATAAACGAATTGCTAAACTAATTCCAACATATTCATTCTTTGTTCACTTCATGACTTAAAGTGAGCCGTTTTTTATATTTCACATTCTTATGATGGACCAGTTCTCACTGAGCCATACAGCTTATTTACACTCGCTGCTTTACATATTTCTGCGGTATTGCCCACCTACTTCATAAAGAGCGTTCGTTATTTGACCTAAGCTAGCCACTTTAACGGTCTCCATTAATTCAACAAATATATTGTCACCTGATGATGCGACAGTTTGTAAACGAGCTAATGCTTGATCCACTTTGCCTTCATGTTTTTCCTGGAATGTTTGTAATGCTTTAATTTGGTGGTCCTTTTCTTCGGTTGTTGAACGGGCTAACTCCATCGAATCAATTTCATCTTTTGATGGTGGATTTGGATTTAAATACGTATTGACTCCGATAATTGGGAGTTCTCCCGAATGTTTCATACTTTCGTAATAAAGTGATTCCTCTTGAATTTTACCGCGCTGGTATTGACGTTCCATTGCACCAAGTACCCCGCCCCGGTCATTCATTTTATCAAACTCTTCCAATACGGCCGCTTCAACAAGATCGGTTAATTCATCCACAATGAACGAGCCTTGCAATGAGTTTTCATTCTTTGTTAACCCAAACTCATTATTAATAATCATTTGAATGGCCATAGCGCGTCTTACGGATTCTTCAGTCGGTGTTGTAATGGCTTCATCATATGAATTTGTGTGTAAGGAGTTACAATTATCTTGAATCGCAATTAAGGCTTGCAGTGTTGTCCGAATATCATTAAAATCAATCTCTTGAGCGTGTAATGATCGCCCAGATGTTTGAATATGATACTTCAACTTCTGACTTCGCTCATCTGCGCCATATTTATCGCGCATGGTAATCGCCCAGATTCGGCGAGCGACCCGCCCAATGACCGTATATTCTGGGTCGAGTCCATTGGAGAAAAAGAAAGATAAATTAGGGGCAAACTCATTAATGTCCATCCCACGACTTAAATAATATTCAACATACGTAAATCCATTTGCCAAGGTGAAGGCAAGTTGTGTGATTGGATTTGCTCCTGCTTCAGCAATATGATAACCCGAAATCGAGACGGAGTAATAATTTCGGACTTGTTGATCAATAAAGAATTGCTGGATATCGCCCATCATCTTTAAAGCAAACTCTGTCGAAAAGATACACGTGTTTTGCCCTTGATCTTCTTTTAGAATATCCGCCTGAACGGTACCGCGAACGACTGCTAATGTTTTTTCTTTGAGATCTTCATACTCTTTAGAAGATGGTTGATAATCGTTTTCTTCGATAAATAAATCAACTTGCTGGTCGATCGCTGTATTGAAAAACATCGCTAATATTATGGGGGCAGGTCCGTTGATCGTCATGGATACCGATGTGAATGGGTCAATAAGATCAAAACCTTTATACAGCTTCTTCATATCATCAAGCGAGCAAATGCTCACGCCACTTTCCCCTACTTTACCGTATATATCTGGCCGTATTGCAGGATCTTCCCCATATAATGTGACGGAATCGAAAGCCGTGGACAGCCGTTTCGCATCATCATCTTTTGATAGATAATGGAAACGGCGATTGGTTCGCTCTGGTGATCCTTCTCCAGCAAACTGCCTTGTCGGATCTTCTCCTTGCCGTTTAAACGGGAATACTCCAGCTGTAAACGGAAAGGAACCAGGAACGTTCTCCTTCATCAACCATGTTAAGCGCTCTCCCCAATCATGATAGGTTGGAAAGGCAACTTTAGGTATTTTGAGACCTGATATGGATTCTGTGTTAATGTCCATTTCAATGGAACGATCCCGAATTGGAAAGGTCATTTTATCTTGAGCATATTTTATTTTTGTCGAATCCCATCCCTCAAGTAATTCAACCGTCAAAGGATCCAGCTGTTGATTGTAGTGTTCTATCGCTTCATCAATCGATTGGATCGCCCCTTTATCTGTTAGGACAGCTTTAGCCCCTTCGAGCTGATATAATGTACGGGCTTTCTCGCTTTGCTTATTTGTTTTTTCATGATAATCACGCAAATGAGAGCTGATCTCACGTAAATAATGACGGCGTTCATTCGTAATGATCATACTCTGTTTTTCCGCAATGATATGTCTTGGAAAGTCGACCTCTTCATCCCAACCATATCGATCATTTAATTCATCGAGAATCGCTGCAAATAGAGCATTCGTTCCTGCATCATTAAATTGACTAGCAATAGTTCCAAAAACTGGAAAGCCCTCTTTATCTTGTTGGAAAAGCATATGGCTCCGCTCATATTGTTTACGAACTTGGCTTAACGCATCTTCTGATCCACTTTGTTCATACTTATTTATGACAATAAAATCGGCATAATCAATCATATCTATTTTCTCTAATTGGGTTGGCGCACCAAATTCAGATGTCATAACATACATAGACAAGTCCGTAATCTCCGTAATGGCCGCATCCCCTTGCCCAATCCCACTTGTTTCAATAATAATAAAATCATAACCAGAAGCCCGGATAACTTTAACCACATCCTCGATCGCATGCGATAACTCACTATGTGAATCTCTTGTCGCTAGAGAACGCATATACACCCGATCACTAAATATCGCATTCATGCGAATTCGGTCACCAAGTAGAGAACCACCTGTTTTTCGCTTTGTCGGATCAATGGAGATAATGGCGATCTTTTTATCAGGAACTTCGTGAATAAATCGTCGAATTAATTCATCGGTTAAGGAACTCTTCCCTGCACCACCTGTCCCTGTAATCCCTAGAACGGGTGTCTTCTGGTCACCTGCCTTATGGAGGTTATTCAAGAGCGTCTCCCGTTCTTGACGATCAATGTCGCCGTTTTCCATATAGGTGATCAACCGAGCCATTGCTTTTCGATCGCCTAAGTATAATTTCTGTTCATCTTCAGCAAGGTTGATTGGTGGAAGAAAGTCACAGCCCTTAAGCACCTCGTTCATCATGCCTTGCAAACCAAGTTCACGACCATCCTCCGGTGAAAAAACCCAGGCTACTCCATAATCATGAAGCTCCTTAATTTCACTCGGAATAATCGTACCGCCACCCCCACAATAAATCTTTATATGTTCGGCACCTTTTTCTTTTAATAAATCGATCATATATTTAAAAAACTCGACATGCCCACCTTGATAGGTCGATGTAGCAATCCCTTGAACATCTTCTTGAATGGCTGCATGAACAATTTCCTCAACAGATCGGTTATGACCAAGATGGATTACTTCCGCTCCACTAGACTGGAGTATGCGCCGCATAATATTAATCGATGCATCATGCCCATCAAATAAGCTTGATGCGGTTATATAACGAATATTATGTTTGGGTTGATAAACCGTTACTTCTTTCATGAATTAGCCCCCTTAATATTATCCAAACCATTATTTAGAACGTAAGGATGGGTTTTGAGGTCAATCCACATCCCGCAATGAGAGCGCTCTCATTAAATAGTGAACTTGACTTTCCGTATACTCTTCAAGTGTAAACTGTTTATGAAGAGCCCAGCGCCTGAACCCCCACATTTGTCCTTGCACAAATATATTGTTGGCGATCAATTCTGCATCTTGTTCCGTAATTCCAGTCGGATGACAAGATCCAATTAATTGCTTTAGCATGCCAACGAGTTCACGTTCCTTTTCGAGAACATAGTCTTTTGTCGTTTCCTGTAATGACTTCATTTCTTGATACATAATCACGACTTCTTCTTGCATCTCGTCTATTAAGCGAATATAAGATTCGATGACAGCGATTAAATTTTCAATTGAAGGGTGTTTGTAGTCGATGGTCGCCTCTAAACGTTCATGAACTTTATTATAGATGGCCCCATAAACAAGAAACAACACATCTTCTTTTGTACGAACATATTCATAAAGCGTGCCAATACTAAAGCCTGATTCCTTAGCGATTTCACGTGTTGTCGTTTTGTGGAACCCTTTTTCCTTAAAAAGTCGAATCGATGCTTTAATAATTTGCTGCCGACGCTTTTCAACAAGTTCAAAGTTCTTGATTGAAGATTGTATTTGACTTGGTGTCATTTAATGATAGCCACCTTCCCTTTTCCATTGTTCAAACCATTCTTGCGCTAATCGATATGGATCACTATCTGTCGTTATTTGTGGGAGTTTATCATGGTGCTCAATGTAGTTTTTTACATCGCGCCAAATTTCTTCACGAATGAGCTCATATACTTCAAGTTCTTGTTGAAGTTCTCGTTTTCTCTTTCCTTCTGCTGTATGGTATAAATGCTCTTGATGTTCTTCTATTTTCCCCCATAACTCCTTAATGCCTTGCTGTTCGGTGGCGATCGTTTTGACGATAGCTGTCATATGACTGTCTGTTGCTGACATCATGACGAGATCTTTTAATAAGCCTCGCAGTTTCCCAACACCAGGTAGATCGGCCTTATTAATGACGAACAGATCCGCAATTTCCATGATTCCTGCTTTGAAAATTTGTAATACATCCCCACTGTTAGGTGTTAGTACAACAGCGGTCGTATCGACAACCTTCATAATATCCAATTCTGATTGACCTACGCCAACCGTTTCGACAATAACAACATCAAATCCATAGGCATCACAAATCCGCAGCGCATCTTTTGTCGCTCGGGCGAGACCACCTAAGCTGCCCCGGGTTGCCATGCTGCGAATAAATACTCCATCATCAATGAAGTGTTGATTCATACGCACGCGATCACCGAGTAAGGCGCCACCACTGAAAGGACTTGTTGGATCGACGGCAATAACCGCTACGGTTAGATTTTTGCTGCGAATATGTGTAATCAATTGATTAACAAGGGAGCTTTTGCCTGCACCAGGTGAACCCGTTATGCCAATATAACGCGCTTTTCTTGTTAAAGAAAACACATCACTTAATAAGCTAAGCTTATCTGGATGGTCATTTTCTACCATTGTGATCGCTTTGGCTAATGCTCTTATTTCTTTGTTTTTCATTTTTTCTACGAGTTCATGCATATTAGACGCGGCCCCCTTGTATGATTCATACAATTTACCAGTCATCCATCAGATATCTATGATCACTTATTCTGTTAACATCCGGCCAATTACAAGCCGTTGGATTTCATTTGTTCCTTCATAAATCTGGGTGATTTTTGCATCCCGCATATAGCGTTCAACTGGATAATCCTTCGTATACCCGTATCCACCAAAAACTTGCACCGCTTCAACGGTAATGCGCATGGCAGCATCGCCAGCGAATAGTTTAGACATTGCCGAGGCTTTACCATATGGACGTCCATTTGCCTCTAACCAAGCTGCTTGATACGTCAATAACCGAGCTGCTTCAATATCTGTCGCCATATCTGCTAGTTTAAAGGAGATTCCTTGGTTATGAGCAATCGGCTTTCCAAATTGTTCACGCTCTTTTGCATAGTCAACCGAGGCATCAAGCGCACCTTGAGCAATTCCCAGGGCTTGAGCAGCAATCCCATTTCGACCGCCATCCAATGTTGACATAGCAATCTTAAACCCTTCCCCTTCAGCACCTAACCGATTTTCTTTCGGTATACGACAGTTTTCAAAAATAAGTTCTGTTGTTGGTGAAGAGCGAATTCCTAATTTGCGTTCTTTTTTACCGAATGTGAAGCCTTCTGTTCCTTTTTCTACAATAAAGGCACTAATTCCCTTATGTTTGGCATCCGCATCTGTTTTCGCAAATACGATATAAATATCGCCAACACCACCGTTGGTAATCCATACCTTATTCCCATTTAAGACGTAATGATCTCCGTCTTCTGTTGCTGTTGTTTTCATTGAAACAACATCACTACCTGCACCCGCCTCGGATAATGCATACGCTCCTAATGCTTCACCTTTTGCTAGACGTGTTAAGAAGTTTTTCTTTTGCTCTTCTGTACCATAAGTGTAGATCGGCCAACTCGCAAGGGAGATATGTGCGGATAAGGTGACACCAATCGATGCACAAACACGTGATAATTCTTCGACAGCGATCACATAACTCACATAGTCTGACCCAATCCCACCATATTCCTCTGGCCATGGGATACCTGTTAAGCCAAGTTCAGCCATTTGATCAAAAATGCCCCGGTCAAAACGCTCCTCTTCATCCCGTTCAGCTGCTGTCGGCTCTACTTCCTTTTCGGAAAATTCACGTACCATACGTCTTAACATGTCTTGTTCTTCTGATAATTGAAAGTCCATTTTTCTAGCTCCCTTTAATTCATTCTATTATTTATTTTTAAACAATTCCTTCGCGATGACAATATGTTGGATCTCATTTGTGCCCTCATAGATCTCCGTTACTTTAGCATCACGAAATAGTCGTTCGACTGGATAGTCTTTCGTATAGCCATATCCTCCAAATACTTGTACCGCCTCAATTGAGGAGCGAACAGCGGTTTTGGAAGCGTACATTTTAGCCATGGAAACTTCCTTTCGACAAGGGAGGTCCTGCTCCACCAACGAAGCCGCTTGATAGGTTAAAAGTTTCGCAGCTTCTACTTCTGTTGCCATATCTGCCAGCTTAAAAGATAATCCTTGTTGTTGGGAAATCGGTTTGCCAAATTGTTCGCGTTCTTTCGCATAAGCGACCGCATGTTCAAGTGCTGCTTCACCAATCCCAAGCGCTTGCGCGGCAATACCAATTCTGCCAATATTAAGATTGGCCATCGCGATGTTAAACCCGTGCCCTTTTTCGCCAAAAAGTTGTTGCTTCGGAACGATACATTGATCGAAAATCAATTCGACAGTACTGGATCCGCGTAACCCCATTTTCTTTTCATTCTTGCCGATCGTCAGTCCGGGAGTATCTTTTTCAACAATAAATGCACTGATTCCCTTTGTTCCACCTTCATTGCTCGTTCTCGCGAAGGTAATATATGTAGATGCTTCATTACCATTCGTAATAAACATTTTAGATCCATTCAAAATATAATGATCCCCAGATTCTTTAGCTGTCATTTTGATACTGGCAGCATCAGATCCAGCCCCAACTTCTGTTAATGCGAAAGCTCCTACATATTCACCAGAGGCTAATTTAGGTAGATAATGCTGCTTCTGTTTCTCTGTGCCAAAGTAGAGGATTGGATTCGTCCCCACTGATGTATGCACAGATAAGATAACACCTAGTGTAGCGCTCACTTTTGAGAGCTCATGAATGGCAATCACATACGAAGTAAAATCCATGCCACTCCCCCCGTATTTCTCAGGGATTGGAATACCCATTAAACCGAGTTCACCCATCCGCGTAATCAGTTCTTGAGGAAAGCGGTCTTGCTCCTCCATTTCGTCAATCGCGCTGGCTACTTCCTTTTGCGCGAATTCACGGACCATCTTTCTCATCATTTTCTGTTCTTCTGAAAAGTTAATATTCATTATTGACCTCCTGTTGCTGATCCATCATTCACAAGATATCAAAGCGGCATCATGACCACTTCATGAATGTGGATGGGTGTATGGTTCCGACCATTACTCGTATTCGAAAAATCCACGACCTGTTTTCTTACCGAGCCAACCGGCCTGGACATATTGCCGAAGCAATGGACATGGACGATACTTACTATCTCCGAATCCCTCATGCAGTACTTCCATAATGGATAAACACGTATCTAAACCAATGAAGTCTGCTAATGTGAGTGGACCCATTGGATGGTTCATCCCTAACTTCATCACCGTATCGACATCTTCCGGAGAGGCTACCCCTTCATAAACCGTGTAAATCGCTTCATTGATCATCGGCATTAAAATACGATTGGCAACAAACCCAGGGAAATCATTGACGGCAACTGATGTTTTATCTAAGCGGTCAGACATACTTGCGATCGTTTCATAAGTAGCATCACTCGTTTGTAATCCACGAATAATTTCTACTAGTTTCATAACGGGAACAGGATTCATAAAGTGCATGCCAATAACTTGTGCAGGACGTTTTGTCGTTGCAGCAATCTCTGTAATTGGTAAAGATGATGTATTCGTTGCTAATATTGCATGTGCTGGAGCGATCTGATCGAGTTCTCTGAATAAGGTCGCTTTTAGATCCATATTCTCAACAATCGCCTCAATGACCAAATCACAATCATGAGCATCTGCTAAATCGGTTGATAAAGAAAGACGCTCAAGTACTGCTTGTTTTTCGGTTTCCGACAGGCGTTCTTTTGTCACGGCACGATGGAGTAACTTTTCAATCGTTGCCATACCTTTTTCAAGTGCAGACTCATTACGATCATTCAATTTTACTTGATAACCAGACTGGGCACAAACTTGAGCAATGCCTGCTCCCATTTGCCCGGCACCAATGACCATTACTTTATTCAACTTTATTCCACCTTTCCCTACCTAGGCTTCCGGTACTTCGATTAACACAGCATCACCTTGCCCACCACCACTACAAATTGCTGCAATTCCAAGACCACCACCACGGCGCTTTAATTCGTGAATTAACGTCAATATAATCCGTGATCCACTTGCCCCGATCGGATGTCCAAGCGAAACTGCACCACCATTGACATTAATCTTCTCGGGATCAATGTCAGCGATTTTAGCACTGGCTAATGAAACAGCTGCGAATGCCTCATTAATTTCATATAAGTCAATCTCTTCTTTCGTTTTCCCCGTCTTTTTAAGTAGTTCTTGAATGACAAGTCCTGGTGTTTGAGGAAAACGTTCTGCTTCGACGGCGACTTCAGCATGCCCGAGTATCATAGCCATTGGTGTTTTCCCTAATTCTTCGGCTTTCTCATCGGACATGACGACAAATGCACATGCTCCATCATTGACTCCTGGAGCATTCCCCGCTGTAATGGTACCATCTTTACCAAAAGCTGGACGTAATGTTTTCAGCCTCTCCAAACTCGTATCTTGTCGTGGCCCTTCATCTGTATCGACAACAACTGAATCACCTTTTCGTTGTGGGACTTCTACTGGCACAATTTCATCAGTGAATTTACCCGCTTCGATCGCTTGAAGTGCCCGCTCATGACTGCGAAGTGACCACTCATCCTGTGCTTCCCTACTAAGTTCATACTCTTGTGCTGTCTGATTCCCGTAAGTTCCCATATGCACCTGTTCAAAGGAACAGGTCAATCCATCATGAATCATCATATCTTTCACTTTTTTATCGCCCATTCGATTTCCCCAACGCGCATCTGGTAAGAAATAAGGTGCATTCGTCATACTTTCCATTCCACCAGCAATGATCACTTCCTCCTCACCAAGACGAATGAGTTGGTCTGCTAACGTTACACTCCGCATACCTGAGGCACAAACCTTATTAATGGTTTCTGTTTTCACATTCCAAGGTAGCCCTGCTTTTCTCGCTGCTTGACGAGAAGGTAGTTGACCTTGCCCACCTTGTAAAACAGTTCCAAGAATAACTTCGTCGACAGCTTCCCCTTCTATTCCTGCCCGATCTAATGCAGCCTCAATGGCTTTCCCACCAAGATCTGAAGCCGAAAACGGGGTTAATCCCCCTCCAAATTTACCAAATGGTGTCCTTGCACCTGACACAATGACAGTCTTCCTCATGTTAAAAGCATCCTCTCTTCTATTTAACCTCTTTTGTTAACGCTTACTTTGTTTGATTGAACGCTCGCTCAATCTCTTTATAAAAAAGAGGGGTATTTCTCATACCCCTCTTTTTTATTCATTTAAGCTGTTTTCTCTTTCGTATGATCGCCTGTTTTATCATCGGAAAATACGGAGAGTGCTAATATTTGCGCAACATCCATTGTGCTAATATCTTCTTCTACTTCTTTTGCTTTTACGCCATCACTTAACATCGTTAAGCAGAATGGACAAGCACTTGAAATCATTGTTGGTTTTACTTCCATGGCTTGTTCTGTACGTGCCACGTTGATGCGGTTTCCAGTTGTTTCTTCTGACCACATCAAACCACCACCTGCACCACAACACATGCCTTCTTCTTTATTACGAACCATTTCCACAAGCTCAAGCCCTGGAATGGCTTTTAAAATATCTCTAGGCGGATCATAAACACCATTATATCTACCTAAGTAGCAGGAGTCATGATAGGTGAGTCGTTCATTAATTTCCCGCTTCGGTTTCAATTTACCCTTCATGACAAGATCATACAACATTTGGGTATGGTGAATAACTTCTGCTTCAAAACCAAAGTCAGGGTATTCATTTTTGAATATATTATATGCGTGTGGATCAATTGTAACAATTTTTGTTACATTATTCTTCTCAAACGTCTTAATATTCTTATCGGCGATTTCCTGAAATAAGAACTCATTCCCAATTCTTCTTGCTGTATCGCCTGAGTTCGCTTCTCTATTTCCTAAAATGGCAAAGCTAACATCTGCTTCATTCATTAATTTAGCAAAAGCAATGGCAACTTGTTGGCTCTGACTATCATATGAACCCATTGAACTAACCCAAAAGAGATAGTCAAATTCTTTATCTTCCTTTTTTAATTCCTTAATCGTTGGAGCATAAACCGTTTCATCGAGGTCACGCCATTTGATTCTGTCTTTCTTCGACAGTCCCCAAGGGTTACCTTGACGTTCTATATTCATAACGGCGCGCTGTGCATCTGGATCCATTTTTCCTTCCGTCATAACGAGGTAACGACGTAGATCGATAATTTGACCGACATGCTCATTCATGACTGGGCATGCATCTTCACAAGCACGACATGTTGTACAGCCAGAGATTTCCTCTTCTGTGATGACATCACCGATTAGCTGAATCTTATCAATCGCATTCACTTGTTCCTCGGTACCGACAGGATCCGCAAAGGCGTATGAAGGAACCCATGGTGATTTCCCTGTAACCGCAGCACCCTTCTCTGTTAAATGATCACGGATTTTAATCATCAAATCCATTGGTGACAACATTTTACCTGTTCCTGCTGCTGGACATACGTCTGTACAGCGTCCACATTCTACACAGGCATAGAAATCAAGCATTTGCAGTTGATCAAAATCTTCAACTTTTCCGACCCCAAATGTAATGTCTTCTTCTGCTACATCATCATCAAAATCAAAGTCGATTTTCTTCAGTTTACCTGGTACTTGTTTACTAACAAATACGTTGATAGGTGCCGCAATTAAATGTGCGTGCTTTGACTGTGGAACATATACTAGGAACGATAATAAAGTAAGTGTATGGATCCACCAGGCAACAAAGAATGTGACCATTGCTGCAGTCGGTGACATCCACCCGAATGCTCCAGCTATTAAACTAGCAATCGGTTCGGTCCAGGAAGCCCCTGTTCCTTGCCATATTTGTAACATTCCATTACTGACGAGAACAGATAACATGAGCGTTCCAATAAAGATGAGAACCAAGCCCGCTTTAAATCCTCGTTGTAACCGAACGATTTTCTCCATATAGCGGCGATAGAAGGCCCATGATACAGATACAAGTATCATTAACGTGACCAACTCTTGGAAAAAGACGAAGCCGGTATAGAACGGACCAAATGGGAGGTGACTTCCAGGTGATAGCCCCTTAATCACAACATCAATGGCCCCAAATTGAACGAGTAAAAATCCGTAGAACATCATCACATGGATAATACCCGACTTTTTATCCTTTAATAATTTTGTCTGACCAAATACAATGACAATAACATTCTTTATTCTTTCTTTAATGGCCCAGTCAAATTCTGACTTTTTACCAAGTCTCATATAGGAGACTCTTGTTGCCACTACTCTAGCAAATAAGTAAAGTGCATATATCAGTACTGCAATAAATGCTAGTAGGTTGATGAGCAAAAATGTGTCCATTACTGGATCCCCCTTATATTGTTTAAACAGTGACCCGGATCTTCGAATACTACTAACAATTGTTTATTATTCATAGTATAACGTAAAACGGTAACGCTTGCATTCACAATTATAGAAAATTTGACAGAATTCGATCTTCAAACGATTAAATGTGCCCCCCTGCTCTAATCATTTATCCATATTTTAAATCATGAATGACCATTCAGTCAACTAATAATCAGAAATACTTTGATTTATCATGTAAAAAAATTTCTTTTGACTATTTTATAGAAAAATAAGCACCCGGATAACGATCACCCAAGTGCTCTAAAAAGTCTATTGGCAGTAGCGCTTTCCCCTGCCAGAAATTCTGCTTTTTACATTTGTTCGGGTGCACGAACTCCGATCAGTTGGAGTCCATTTGCAATCGTAATCCGCACCGCTCTCATTAAGGCGATCCGTGCTTTTGTTAATTCAACATGATCCGGATCAAGCACCTTTTCCGCATTATAAAAGCTGTGTAAATGTGTCGCTAAATCATACACATATTGTGTAACATGATGAGGTGTATAGCGCGTAGCCGCATCTGTCAATGTTTTCGGAAATTCACCTAACTTCGCTAATAAGTCGACTTCTTTTTCTGCGGTTAATAAAGTAGCATCAAAATCAGCTTCAAGATCATAGCCTTGTTTTTCCGCTTGGGTCAACATCGTACAAATTCGAGCGTGGGCATATTGTACATAAAACACAGGGTTATCATTTGATTGTGAACGAGCAAGCTCCGTATCAAAATCAAGCTGTGAGTCATTTGAGCGGGTGACGAAATAATAACGGACTGCATCAACACCTACTTCATCCATGAGTTCGCGTAGAGATACCGCATTTCCGCTCCGCTTGCTCATTCTCAGCTTTTCACCTTTTTCCAATAAACTAACCATCTGAATGACTTTCACAGAAAACTTATCTTCAGGATAGCCTAGAGCTAGAAGCGCTGCTTTCATTCGTGCGATATACCCATGATGGTCAGCACCCCAAACATTAATGATTTTATCAAAACCGCGATCAAATTTATTTTGGTGGTAAGCTATATCAGGTGTTAAATACGTATACCCTCCGTCCTGCTTAATGAGGACACGATCTTTATCATCCTCAAAATCAGTCGATCGTAACCAAGTAGCACCATCTTTTTCAAATGTATAACCACCTGCATCCAGTTGTGCTAACACATCTGTGATTTGATTATCCTCATATAATGTTCTTTCAGAGAACCAGTGGTCAAATTGAACCCGGAAATCAATTAAATCTTGCTCAATTTTCCCTAACAGCGCACTTAATCCATATTCTGTAAAATAAGATAAACGTTCTGTCGATTCTTTATGGAGCCACAAATCACCGTCCTCGGCAATGATCTCTTTACTAATATGAATGATGTCATCCCCATGATAGCCTTCTTCAGGCATTGTAGATTCTTTTCCTAAAGCAGCAACATAGCGCGCTTCAATGGATAATGCTAAGCTAGTAATTTGATTGCCGGCATCATTAATATAATATTCCCGCTCGACATCATGTCCTGTCGCCGTTAGTACATTACAGAGTACATCACCATATGCCGCACCACGGGCATGGCCTAAATGCAAATCACCTGTTGGGTTAACAGAGACGAATTCGACTTGAACCTTTTCACCTTGCCCAAAGTCAGATTGCCCATAGGTTTCTCCTTCGGTTAAGATCGTTGAGATGAGCTCACCTAAGTAATCGCTCTTCATAAAGAAGTTAATAAATCCAGGGCCTGCAATTTCAACCTTTTCGATCGCGGCTTTTGACTTATCGATATGGTGAACAATATCTTCAGCAATGGCGCGTGGCGCCTTTTTCGCGATGCGTGCTAATTGCATCGCAATATTAGATGCAAAATCACCGTGTTGCTTCTCTTTTGGCTTTTCCAGTATGATAACCGGTAACTCTTCTGCTTCCGCAAGACCTGCTTGAACGATCGCTGCTACAATTTCTTCTTTAAGACTGTCTTCCGTTTGTGCTAAAACGTTCATTTTATCCCCTCCTTAGTGATAGGTTAATTCCAGCAAATGCTTGCGTTCATCCATTCCATTTAACTTCACTGTATATGACATCGTTAATCTACCTTGACAGCTTGTCGCTGATGATTCATAGGTAACGGATTTTGTATAAGTTTCCATATGTAGTTGTCCGTGTGGATGTTGGTAATGGGATTCCGTCTTTTGATTCAATAGGAATTGTTGATTCATCGTAATCGGTCCTGTACGTTTAATATTAACCTTATCTTGTTTAATCGTAATCAGATTCCGAATGATCGCTCCTTCTTCAATCTCTTCTTCGTAAATAAGGACATCGATATCTCCTCTTCTAAAGAATTGACCCGATTCCTCCACTGTATTGTATTCCTTTTCTCCTTGATCATCAATCGTTGTGTTCAATTTAATCGTTATATTTTCCGCTTGCTTGTTCATTTCATCCGCTCCTGATTTCAATTCGCAATTTTCTCATGTTGTCATGACTGAGGATTTGAGTATGACTTGGCATCGGAGGCGACCGGTTCATTTTCTTTGAAATAGTCGAGTACATCAGCGACTAGCTCTTCACTTTGTCCGATGCAATCCGGTACGCCAACACCCCCAAATGAACTTCCGGCTAGGAATATCCCTGGTAACTGCTTCTCCATTTGTCCACGTACACGAGCAATTCGGTCTTGATGCCCTACTGTATATTGTGGCATTTGTTCTTTCCAACGGGTGATCACTGTAAATTCTGGTTCTCCGACAATTTTCATAATGCGCTGTAAATCATGCCGAACAAGCGCTGTTAATTCTTCATCTGGTAAATCAACGACTTCTTGATCATTCGGTTTCCCGACAAAGGCCCGTAGAAGAATTTTACCCTTTGGTGTCGTATGTGGCCATTTTTTGTGTACCCATGTACAAGCAGTAATTCGAAAATCACTATTCCGTGATACGACAAATCCCGTGCCATCGAGTGGATCCTCAAGTGCTGATTCATCGAAAGCAAAGGCAATATTTGCAGCGGATGAGACCGGAATTTCCTTTAATGGATCAAATAGATCGAATGACTCAAATAGTTTAGGGAATGTGCGATGTGGCGTTGTCATGATGACCGCATCTGCATCATATACATCACCATTTTGTAAATGAACATCATATTTATTGGTTGATTTTTCGATTTTCTTGACCGCTTGGTTTCGTATGATCTGCTCTTCACCTAGTTCATTCGCAAGGGCATCAATCATTGATTCAAAACCACCTTGATAGGCAAAAAATTGTCCCGTTTTTTTTCCTGTACTACGATTTTGTTGTGGCAATGTTTTACGCAATCCTTTAATAAGGCTGCGGTGTTCTTGTTCCAGTTCATAGAAGTTAGGAAAGGTTGCCATCAGACTCATTTTATCAACATCCGCTGAATAAATACCAGATAAAAGGGGTTCCATTACATTCTCAACGAGTTCATCTCCCAGGCGACGGCGTAAAAAGCCACCGAGTGATTGATCTGGTACTGCCTTTCCCTTAGGAAGGACATAGTCTAATCCTGCTCGGAGCTTTCCCTTTACTGAATAAAGGTCTGTATGCAAAAGAGGAGCTAATTGAGTCGGTACACCCATATAAGCACCTTGAGGCATTTTATGTAATTGATTATGAAGATGGATATATGCTTGTCCGGTACTATTTCTGACCAATTGATCAGACAAATCGAGTGCTTCAGCCAGCCTTATTGCAGGTAGTTTTCGTCCTAAAAAAGAGTCTGCTCCCCGTTCGATCGTATACCCCTCTTTATGAAGAGTTCTGATCTTGCCACCTAACCGGTCTGTCGCTTCAATAACGGTTAGTTCGTATGGGATCTGCTTCTCTTCCATTTCCCTCTTTAAATAAAAGGCGGCGGATAAACCCGTGATGCCGCCACCTACAATGACAATTTTTTTAGCTAGACTCACGATATGTCACGCTTCACTTGACGTAAAACAATCTCAGCTAATGTTTCGATAAATAATGGATTCGTATTGGGCATTTCTGGGCGATAATAAGCTGCCCCGAGTTCGTCACAGACTACTTTACATTCATGATCATTATCGTAGAGAACTTCTAAGTGATCAGACACAAAACCGACTGGCGCATAGACAAATGTTCGATACCCTTTTTGTTCAAATAAATCTCGCGTTAAATCTTGGACATCTGGGCCAATCCAAGGATCAGGTGTATTCCCTTCACTTTGCCAACCAATTTCGTAATTCTTGATCCCGGTTTTTTCTGAAATCAGTTTAGCCGTTTCTTCTAATTGCTCGATATAAGGATCATCATCAAGTACGATCTTTTCAGGTAGACTATGTGCCGATACAATCAAGACGGCCTTGTCTTTTTCCTCGACTGGCATCTCCGCATAGGTATGATTGATTTGCTCTGCCCAATAGTCGATAAACCCAGGTTCATCATACCAACTTTCAACAGATGTGATCGTTGTGATTCCACGTTTTTCTGCTTCCGTATTCGCTCTTTCATTATAAGTTTTTACACTAAATGTGGAATAATGTGGTGCTAACACAAGAGATACGGCATCTTCAATCCCGTCAGACGCCATTTGTTCAACAGCATCCTCGATAAATGGAGCAATATGTTTCAAACCAATATACACTTGAAATTCATGTTCTGTTTGCATCTCATTTAACTTTGCTTCGATGGCATGTGCTTGTTCTTCGGTAATTCTTGCTAGTGGGGAGATCCCACCAATCGCTTTATACAGATCTTTTAATTCTTGGAGCGCTTCGGCAGACGGCTCTCTTCCACGTCTAATATGTGTGTAATAAGGAAGAACATCTTCTTCCTTATATGGGGTTCCATATGCCATTATCAGTAAACCTGTTTTTTTTCTTGTCATGATTAGCACCTCACGTATATTATTATCTTCGATTAACGTCTTGAATAATTATGAATAAGCTCTGTTAATTTCTTTAATGTCGCTGGTTTAATATTTGGTGTTACCCCGTGTCCTAAATTAAATACATGGCGTCCATCTTGCATTCCTTCATCTAGAATCGCCTTTGTTCTCGTTTCGATCATATCCCAATCACCTAATAAGATCGTTGGGTCTAGATTCCCCTGCAAGACTTTCGTGACACCCATTTTCCTTGCTTCTGCAATGGATGTTCGCCAATCCAGTCCAATCACATCGACAGGTAAGTCATTCCACTCGAGCAATAGATGCCGGGCGTGAATGCCGAATAGGATGAGTGGAACATTTTCCTTTTGCAAGGCGGTAAAAATACGTGTCATCGTTGGCTTTATATAAAAACGATAATCAGCCGCATTTAAAGCACCAACCCATGAGTCAAAAATCTGGATCGCTTTTACACCCGCATCGATTTGTGCTTTCGTGTACGAAATAATCATATTTTCGAGCTTATCCATTAAGATAAACCATGCCTCTGGATTGCTATACATGAATGCCTTTGTTTCACTATATGTTTTAGATGGTCCACCTTCAATCATATAACTTGCTAACGTAAATGGTGCACCACTAAAGCCAATTAATGGAACATTAAGTTGCTCGTCCGTTAGTAAGCGGATGGTGTCGAGCACATAAGGCACATCTTCTTGGGGATTTAAAGGTGTCAACTTGTTAATATCACCAATTGTTCGGATTGGGTTATCAATGACAGGACCAATTCCCGATTTAATTTCTACATCAACACCCATTGCTGGTAATGGACTCATAATATCCTTGTATAAAATAGCCCCATCATTTCCGTAGTCTTCCACTGGCAGACGAGTGACATAGGCACATAATTCAGGATCATGTGTAATTTCAAATAATGTATGTTTTTTTCTGATTTCTAAGTACTCCTGCTGTGATCGACCTGCCTGCCGCATATACCATGCAGGTGTATAATCTGTTTGTTCACCATTATAAGCCCTAATAAGAGTATCATTGATTTTTCTCGACATATTCTTCATCCTTTATCCTTTTTTTATGATGACTAAGATGGAAATCTTTGGTTCATAATATGACTTTATCTCTTTTCACTACATGTGGATAGGAAACTATCCATTTGTCATTAAATCGTCTCATCCGTTCCATTGAGAACATAAGTGTTATATGGTGGCAAACACAGTATGTACGGCTGCAATGGTCTGCTCAATGTCTTCATCCGTATGTGCTGTCGATAAGAACAATCCCTCAAATTGAGAAGGCGGTAGGAAGATACCCTGTTCAATCATGCCCCGATAATATGCGGCAAATCGGTCGACATCCGATCGCTGTGCCGTTTCAAAATCGGTGACAGGTTGATCTGTGAAAAACACACCAACCATCGATCCTGCACGGTTAATTTCTAAGGGAATATCGTATTTATCGGCTGCTTCTCGATAGCCAGCAACAAGTTTATCGACTTTCTGATTCATGGCTTCATAGGATGATTCATCAAGGGAAGCTAATGTCTCATATCCTGCCGTCATCGCAAGTGGGTTTCCTGATAATGTTCCAGCTTGATAAACTGATCCGACGGGAGCAATATTTTCCATCACTTCACGCTTTCCACCATACGCACCAACAGGTAAGCCTCCTCCAATAACTTTACCTAGACACGTAAGATCTGGGGTCACTCCAAAATGTCCTTGTGCACTATGATAGCCAACACGGAATCCGGTCATCACCTCATCAAAAATGAGCAGGGAACCATTTTTTTCGGTAATATCTCTTAAACCTTGCAGGAATCCGTCTTGCTGCGGTACGACCCCCATATTTCCAGACACAGGTTCGACAATGACCCCTGCAATCTGCTCTCCATATTGTGCAAATGCCGCCTGTACACTTTCGATATCATTATAAGGAACCGTAATCGTGCTCTTTGCAACCGATTCGGGGACTCCTGGACTATCAGGTAAGCCTAATGTAGCGACACCTGAACCTGCCTTGATCAGCAATGAATCACTGTGCCCGTGATAATTCCCAGCAAACTTCAAAATAATATCTCTTCCTGTATAGCCACGTGCTAATCGTAAAACACTCATCGTTGCTTCTGTACCCGAGTTCACCATTCGGATCATTTCAATGGACGGAATGCGTTCCATAATCAGACGGGCTAATTTGTTCTCCAGTTCTGTCGGCGCTCCAAAACTTGTCCCTTTTTCAGCAATGGATTGTAATTGCTCTACGACCCGTTCATCAGCATGACCTAAAATTAAAGGACCCCAACTTAACACATAATCAATATATTCATTCCCATCAATATCTACAATCTGTGAACCTTTTCCTGATTCCATAAAAATCGGTGACATGCCTACCGATTGAAAAGCACGAACCGGCGAGTTTACACCTCCAGGCATTAGGTCAACTGCTTCTTTATACGCTTCGATCGACTTATCGAACTTTTTCATTGTGAACCACCTCATCTATATTATTTGTTTAACCATGTTGCAACGTCTTTAGCAAAATACGTTAAAATTAAATCGGCTCCTGCTCGTTTCATCGATAAAATCTGCTCCATAACAAGTTCTTCTTCATCGATCCAACCATTCATAGCAGCCGCTTTAACCATCGCATACTCTCCACTTACATTATAAGCGACAATTGGAATATTAGATGTGTTCCGAACATCGCGAATAATGTCGAGATAAGATAATGCTGGTTTGATAATTAAAAAATCAGCTCCTTCATCAACATCGGCTTCTGCCTCACGAATGGCTTCCAATCGATTGGCTGGATCCATTTGATATGTCTTTCGATCACCGAATTGTGGGGTGCTATCTGCCGCATCACGAAAGGGTCCATAAAATGCCGATGCATATTTAACCGCATAGGACATAATCGGAATGTTTTTAAATCCTGCTTCATCTAGGGCATGGCGAATGACGCGGACAAAGCCATCCATCATATTTGAAGGTGCGATGATATCTGCCCCTGCCTCTGCTTGGGAGACAGCTGTTTTAGCAAGAAGCTTAAGGGATGCATCATTATCAATAGCTTGATTGTGGATGACTCCACAATGACCATGTGATGTATATTCACATAAACAGGTGTCCGCAATCACAAGTAAGTCGGGAAAGGCATCCTTAATCAGACGTGTCGCTTGTTGGACAATACCTTCCGCAATAAATGCGCCTGTTCCCTGTTCATCTTTATTTTGTGGGATACCAAAAAGCATCACAGCTCGGATACCTTGCTGATTGATGTCCGTTATTTCTTCGATTAATCGATCAAGGGAAAATTGAAATACACCTGGCATGGAGGATACTTCATTTTTAATATTTTCCCCTTCGATCACAAATATTGGATACAGTAAATCATCTGTCGATAGCGTTGTTTCTCTCACTAATGATCTCATTGATGTGGAAGAACGTAGACGGCGATACCGTTTAAAATCTAAGTTTTTATCCATATGTATCTATCCTTTCATCTTTATATAATCGCTCATTTCTTCAATCATGCCTTCGATTGTAAATTCCTCAGGAATGATCGTCTGCTTAAAGCCTTGTTCTCGTGCAGCTTGTTGTGTTGTGGTCCCTATGCACACACAGACAAGATGAAGATACTTCTGAACGTCGACGAGTTCAACAAATGCCGTTACGGTCGACGGGCTTGTAAAGGTAATAAAATCAAGTTTGTTTTGTAATAATACAGTTTCTAAGGTGTTCCGGGCATTTCGATTGGTCCCCGTCTCATACACTTCAACCGTCTCGACATCATAACCATGTTTGGCGAATTGATCCGGCAATACAGGACGTGAGCGATTACCTCTTACTAATAAAAGGCGCTCTTTGTTGGGGTACTTTTCGATAAACTCACTTGCCATCGTATCCGCATTGTAAGTCGTTGGAATAAATGTCGCCACATGGCCATACTTCTTCAATGCATGCTCTGTTTTCGTACCCACAACAGCAATCCGGCAATCCGCTACTCTAGCGGAGGCTCCTTCAAGGTTCTTGAAAAAGCATTCTACCCCATTTGCACTTGTAAAAAACAACCATTCAAACCGATCGATCTGCTTCCATAATGCGTGATGCTTCTCTTGAACGACACAATTGATTTCCAATAATGGGACGACAACCGGATGGCCGCCTGCCTCCGTAATAAGACGCGAAAACGATTGGGCCTGACTTTGTTCACGTGTGATGAGCACCTGCTTATCTTGCAAGTCCATCCTCATGACTTGTTTAACTCCTCATTAACCGCCACAATGATGGCACCCGCACCTTGGCTCATGAGTTTATCAACCGCCACTTGAGCAACAAGCGATGGATCCTTACCAGTGGTCACGTCACGAATGACCTCATCACCCGCCAGATTTGATACGGTAGAATAAAGTGTGATTTCACCTTGATCCACATACGCATAAGCTCCAATCGGCGCTTGTTCGCCACCTTCAATTCTCTCCAATAATTTTCGCTCTGTCTCCACAGCCAGCACCGTAGCTTCATCATTGATGGTCGCGAGCAATTTACGTAATTCAGTATCATCTGTGCGACATTCGATTGCTAATGCCCCTTGACCAATCGCTGGAACAAACGTTGTGGCAGGCAAGTATTCAGTTATATGACCTTCCGCAATCCCTAACCGCTTCAACCCTGCGACCGCTAAAATAATGGCATCATAATCTCCAGCTTCTAATTGCTCGATTCGAGAACCGACCGTTCCTCTAATCCACTTGGTTTCTAGATCTGGCCGGTTGGCTCGGATCTGGGCTGCTCGCCGAGTACTACTCGTTCCAATTACCGCACCTGATGGTAAAGATGCTAAATCCACGTGATCCCTGGCAAGATACGCATCCCGTGGATCTTCCCGGACCGGCATCGCAGCAATCGTAAACGCGGGAGATAATGTTGGTGGTAAATCCTTCATACTATGTACTGCGAAATCAATTTCCCGATCAGCTAATGCTTGTTCAATATCCCCTGTGAAAACACCATTCCCACCAATCTTTGCTAAGGAGACCGTTATATTCTGATCCCCTTTTGTAGTCATTTCCTTGATCTTGATCGGATTCTGTATATTCGCTTGCCGCAATTGGTCAATCACCCCGTTTGCCTGAATCATGGCCAACTCGCTCTGTCTCGAACCAATAATTATGTTCCGCATCCTTTTACAACTCCTTTATCACCTAAAAGTGAAAGTTTGATAATTGACTAAATAAGAGTAAATTTACTAATAAGAATAAAAATGCTGCCGTATTATAAATGGAGATTGGTTTACCACTATACCCAAACATGACTCTTAATAATAAATACACACTATAGATCGCAAGCAATAAAATGGATCCAAGTGTTTTTAAATCAAACCAATAAAACGCATCTCCTGACACATATGCCCACACGATTCCTAAGATTAATCCAATTAACAACAACGGCAATCCAATAATAATCGCCCCAAAAGAGTAGGCATCTAGCTTTTGCAACTCCGTAAATCTCCACAACCATTTAAAGCCCTTTTTTAATTTTAATAACTGATATTGCACAAGATAAAGTACTGCTAAAATAAATGAAATTGTAAAAAAGCCATAAGAAACAATCGATAATGTAATATGAATCATTAAAATTTCATGGACAAATTCAGCACCAACTTCATAGGATAGATGTTGTGCATTAATCGTAATGGATAAAATAAGTATAAAAAAGCTAAAGATATTCACAAATAAAACGATAAAGTGAATCGGAAACAGATTAATAATGAGTGAAAAGGTTAGTAAAATCCACGCATAAAAAAATAGCCCTTCATTTAAAGATAAGATCGGAAAAGACTTGATTATAAATGTTTGGTTATACAAAATTGCTGTTTGCATCGCCCAGACGATACAAAGTAAACTAAATGAGATCCGATTTACTTTCGAATTCTTTTTAATAAAATCAAAAAAGTAACCCATTAAGCTTAAACTATAAATGACAAGCATTATTTCATAAAGCCATTTGGACTCAAACATAGATGGGACTCCTTCTTCAAAGTTAACAAGCCTCTCGGTCAGCCAGTTAATGAATTTCATAAGCCCTATTTATAGCTGGTTACAGTAATTATGAAATTCATTCTGTTAATGGAGAGATCCTTTTTTTAAACTGTTTTTCTTTACCTAATAAACGATTACGATCAACTTCTTCTCGGACATCTGTTTTGACTTGTTCATCAAGTCCAAAGATATCAATCAACATGTTCAGTGATTCAACAGGATCTTCTTTATTCGCCAACTCTTTCGCCTGTTTAATCGGCTCTTTAAGTAATTGATTAACAATACTTGTCGTATGTTTGTTCAATACTTTCTGTTCCCGTTCCGTCAGATCTGGCATTTTTCGATGGATACTATCCATCGTTTCTCCCTGGATATATAATGCCTTCTCACGTAATGCGGTCAAGACAGGTACAACACCTAATGTCCTAATCCAGTCCTTGAATGCTAGTACACTGCCATTTAGATCTGCCTCGATCATCTTCGCTGCTTCTTGACGAGACTCCATATTTTGATCAACCACATGTTGCAAATCATCAATATCATATAAAAACACACTATCAAGTTCACTAATTCGCCCATCTAAATCCCGTGGTACAGCAATATCTACTAAAAACAAAGGATTCCCTTTGCGATGTTTTTGAATCGGTAATAAGTCTTCCTTCGTTAAAACAGCTGCTTCAGAAGTGGTAGAGCTAATTAAAATATCAGCCTCTTTCATAACCGCTTGCAATTGATCGGTTTGAACAGCTTGCGCGTGAAATGGCTTCGCTAGCTTTTCCGCCCTGGCCAATGTCCGGTTGACAACTGTAATTTTTGTGGCGCCGGCACCATGTAAGTTTCTTAGTGTCAACTCACCCATTTCCCCTGCACCTAAAATAACAATCCGTTTGTTTGAAATGTTGCCAAATATTTTCTTAGCCAGTTCAACAGCTGCATAACTGACCGATACGGCTTGCTCACCAATAACTGTATCGCGGTGGGCCCGTTTTGCAAAAGTGATCACTTGTTTAAATAATTCATTAAAGATCGTCCCTGTCGTCCGTATCTTTTGGGCCGTTAAAAAAGCGTCCCTTACCTGTCCTAAAATTTGTGTTTCACCAAGAACCATTGAATTTAATCCAACAGATACACGAAATAAATGTTTAATGGCAGCATCATTTACCTCAATTTGTAAATAAGAAGTGAAGGTCTCTTGATCTATTTGAAACCATTCGCCAAGAAACTGCTTGATTTGATGACGTCCGACATGAATTTGATCAACAACTGCATAAATCTCCGTTCGATTACATGTTGAAAAAATCACGTTTTCTAACATACTTTTCTTAGTATTCAAATAGAGCATTGCTTCTTCAATTGTCTCTTCAGAGAATGTTAGCTTTTCTCTGATCTCGATCGGGGCATCTTCATAGTTCAAACCCACTTTTATTATATGCACGTTATCTACTCCTAACGATATTTTTAACATAAACAACATCGCAACCTTGTTAACCATAGCTAGTAACTATTATATCACAGTCAATCTTGACTTTCGTCTTTAGTTGTGTCTATCCTTTGAATCATTTTACCATGTGCCCGCTTGATAAGCGATAGAGGTCGTTACCAATTTATTCCCCCGTTCACAAACAAGCTATTTATCTGAATGAATTTCATAATTGCCAAGATCAGCAACATCGATACGGATGTGGCATTAAACCGCTATTATGAAATTCATTAATCTATGCGTTTATTTCCAGGCTGTCTTCCCCATAATGAAGTTACAACACAATACATACATTGGAGCTAATCAAGATGAGATATACGCAGTCTTCTATCAAAAGAACACACCATTTTTTAAAATGGATGATTATCTGTGCAACGGCCGTTATCCTCATTGGTATCGGTGTTTATACATGGAGTTTCCTCTTAGGGCCACCTCCATTAGTAAGCGAACAAAATACGATCTATTACAGTCATGATGATGAAGTCATTGGTGAAGAAAGAGGCGTGGAGAGTAGGTATTGGGTTGATCTAGACCAAATACCTGACGATGTCATACAGGCAATGATTGCCATCGAAGATAAACACTTCTATGATCACCATGGTTTTGATCTGAAGAGAATCGCCAAAGCCATTTTTACGGATCTCGCTAGTTTAACATTAAAAGAGGGAGCAAGTACACTCACCCAACAGTATTCCCGTAATCTATATTTAACACATGATAAAACATGGTCACGGAAATTAAAAGAGGCGTTTTACACGATTCGTTTGGAAATGCATTATTCAAAAGAAGAACTGCTTGAAGGGTATTTAAATACTATTTACTTTGGACATGGGGCCTATGGAATTGAGGCCGCAAGCCGCTTATTCTTTGATAAACATGTTGATGGATTATCATTAGCTGAAGCGACAACATTAGCCGCCATTCCAAAAGGGCCGACCTATTATTCACCTTTAAATCATCGGGAAAATGCCAAAAGGCGACAAAAGCAAATCCTCACTGCCATGCAACAAGAAAATATGATTTCTGAAGAAGAACAATTTCTAGCGGGCCGCGAACATTTAGTTTTTGAGGACTCGACGGAAAATAAGCAAGAAGTAATCGGACCCTATTTCCAAGATACGGTACTCCAAGAAGCAAGGGGGATTTTAGATACCGATGTCGAATTAATCAAATCGGGGGGGTACCAAATTTATACAACCTTACAGACGGATTTACAAGAACAGCTAGAAAGTGAAGTCTCTCGACACATAGATGTAGAAAGCGACATTGAAATTGGTGCGCTTGCGATGCATCCACATACAGGTGAAATAGGTGCCTTAGTAGGAGGTAAATCGTATGAGGAAAGTCCTTATAACCGTGTCACTCAAGCGAAGCGCATGTCCGGTTCTACGTTTAAACCTTTTTTATATTATGCAGCTTTGAATCGTAATTATACAGCGAGCACAAAGCTCATGAGTAAGCCCACTTCATTTGTACTTGAAGATGAGGAAGTCTATCAACCGCGTAATTATCATGGCTATTATGCAAATGACTCCATTACACTAGCTCAAGCATTAGCCTTATCTGATAATGTGTATGCCGTTAAAACGAATTTATTCTTAGGGGAAGGAGTGCTTGCCGAATCCGCTCAAAAATTTGGAGTTTCTGGTGAGTTACCAACCGTCCCTTCACTCGCTTTAGGCACAGCCTCTGTTTCTGTCAAAGAAATGGTGAGAGCATATGGCATGTTAGCCAATGGTGGACATAAAGTAGATGCGCATACAATTACTAAAATAATCGATCGCCATGGGAAAGTCGTCTACGAAAAGAATCAACAAACAGGGGAAGCCGTTCTGGATCAACAAACATCATTTATTTTAACAAAACTAATGACAGGCATGTTTGATGAAAAATTAAATGGTTATATGGATGTGACGGGAGCATCGATTACCGATCAACTGACACGTCCTTATGCCGGTAAATCGGGAACGACAGATGCAGATAGTTGGATGATTGGTTATAGCCCAACCCTCGTCACAGGCGTTTGGACAGGATACGATGACAATCGCCCCATTGAAGTCGTTTCTGAAGCTGCTTCAGCTAAAAAAATCTGGGCCCGATTTATGGAGGCTGCACATCAAAATCAACCGCAAACAGATTTTGCCGCTCCTCCAGGCATCGTTAAAGTACATGTCGATCCAGTATCAGGGCAAATTGCTACACCTTATTGTCCGGATACAAAAGAGATGTATTTCAAAAAGGGAACAGAACCAACCGATCATTGTCACACACATTTTCCGGAAGGAGAAAAAGGGATGGAGCCGAGTGATGATCAAAACGAAAAAGAGAACCCCGGATTCTTTCAGCATCTCTTCGATCTATTTACTAATTGAATGAATTTCATAATTGCCAAAATCAGCCACACTGATACGACAGATAGTTAATAATGGTTCAACAAAGCATAAGTAAAGAAGTCGACATAGCGCATAAGTAAATCTTATGCGTTTACGTCGACTTCTTTTTTGTCCTAGTAATACATGAATAGCCCATGTGTATATATCTTACAAACTCTTTCGTTAAAGTACAAGCATGAAAGGCCAATTAATCATTTGTCATCAATTGTTCACAATCATAAAAGCGAGTTTTTTAACTCTTCATTTGAATTTTCCCACATTTCTTCACTGAAATCAGCTAAAAACGCCCCGAGGAGTTTTTTGGAATGTGCATCCATATGATCCACAATAATATTCCCTTTTAAGGACTTTTCCATATGGTTGACATGCTCTGCCATTGATTTATATGCGCGTCTTATCGAACGGTCAACACGAAGTTCGCTTCCAGCTACCCCCGCATAATATGGTCCTTGATCACCATGCTCTACCGTTACCCAAACAATCCAATATAATAAACCATTCGGAACTTCATCTTTATCTTTTATATATTTAACACGACGTTCCACTTCACTGCGGGCATGCATCGCGTCCATATCCACATAGGCTTTATCTTCACCCGGATCAACGATAATGGATGACATATTCTCTAGCGTAATCGAACCCATTCCATAACCGCCATGCCCATCTGTAGAATCATCCTTTATAATCGTAAATGATTGGCGTTTCTTTTTATTTGAAGATTGATTTGAATTCAACATAGGACCCTCCTTCTCATTATTCATGCATTAATTGTAGCACAAGATATCCATTACTTTAAGTCGATTGTTTATGATAATGGAACTGAATATGTGTCAGTACTCCCATTCGAATCTTGGTGATTGCTATTATTCCAGAAAAGTAGTTTACTCACACGTTTTCATCTCATCGACCTACTCGAATTCCCCTCGACTCGATAAAAGTTGATAAATCTCCTGTTTGACTGTCTCATCCGCAATTTCCTCTATTCGATCCAATGGGAAATACAGTTTATGATCTGTCCGCTTCTTTCTCGATATCGCTTCCACTACATCTGAATGCATGGATAACTCCTTTAACTCTCCATTTGGCATTAACAGCGAAATGGGCACGCGTTCCGCATCATCTGATTGATAAAAATCATACGGGAGATCAGTGGATGAATCAACCGCAATATAATAGTCTGGATCAATGCCCACCTTCATAAATAACCGCTTTAATTGTTCTAAATCATCCGCTTGTTCAGACGGATCATATTCAATGTATTTCAATAAACGTCGATTCACAAATCGCTCACATAAATCACTCAAAATCGGATCTAATTCCTCTTGCCATAACTGAAAATAATAATTCGTAATCGATTCATCTAATTTTAAATAGTCGGTTAAGGAGAATTGTTGCTTAAAAAAGGATATGAAATGAATTGGCTCCAGTTTAAATCGGTAGTCCATTTCATATAGACGCTTCGCACGGTGTAATATTTTTGTCAAGATGACTTCTGAGCTTCGGGTGACAGGATGGAAATAAACTTGCCAGTACATTTGATATCGTGACATAATATAGTCTTCTACCGCATGCATCCCCGTTGATTTAATCACAATTTGGTTTTCTGTCGGGCGCATCACACGTAATATTCGTCCCATATCAAAGTGGCCATAGCTCACTCCTGTATAATAGGCATCCCGCTGTAAATAATCCATTCGATCAGCATCAATCTGACTCGAGATTAAACTAACAACCAACTTGTCTTTATACGTCTTCCCAATCACCTCGGCAACATGTGTCGAAAAGCCACTTTCAACACGCTCGAGAACGCGATTCACTTCCGTATCACCGAGAATAATAGCTTGTGTATATTCTTCATGATCTAATCCAAAGACCTTTTCAAAGGAATGTGAAAATGGACCATGACCTAAATCATGTAATAAGGCAGCACATAGACATAGCAAGCGTTCTTCTTGATTCCATTCAGGATATTGATTAAATTTCTTAATGATGCTCCGGACGATTTCATACACACCTAATGAATGGTTAAAGCGACTATGTTCAGCACCATGAAAGGTCACATACGATGTACCCAATTGTTTAATCCTCCGTAATCTTTGAAATTCAGGTGTAGCAATTAAATCCCAAATCACTTGATCACGTACGCGAATATAACGATGAACAGGGTCTTTAAACACCTTTACTTCATCAAGTTGTTGTCGTTTATATTCCACCATTGTTATCACCTGCCTATTCTTAACATCTTTGCTATATTATATAGGAGAAGTACAAAGTTAAAAAGGATTACCGGTTTAGAGAGACGCATCCGATAGATTGGATTTCGTAACATACCGTTCACGTAAAGGAGAATCAATATGAATGATTGGCATAAAGTTATGAAGCATTCGACTTTTCGACTGCTTGACCATTCAAATCAAACAACTTTTCATCAGAAAGACTATACAGCATTGACTTCCTTCGCAATCGATGATGCGTTGACATTGTCAATCAGTAATCAACAATCACCCCCTACCATGCGCTTATGGGTACATGAGGATACGGTTGTTCTGGGAATACCTGACTCACGATTACCACATATTGAAGCAGGGATTCAATTATTAGCGGACAGCGGGTATAAAGCCATTATTCGTAATTCTGGCGGACTCGCAGTCGCACTTGATCAAGGGGTCCTTAATATCTCCCTTATTTTACCCGATATAAAGAAGGTATCCATTCATGATGGTTATGAAGCGATGTTTAGTTTTATACAATATATGCTTCGCGATCTGACGAATGAAATTAAAGCCTATGAAATTGTCGGATCTTATTGTCCTGGTGATTATGATTTAAGTATTCGTGGCGTCAAATTTGCTGGCATTTCACAACGGCGGATTCGAGATGGAGCAGCCATTCAGATCTACCTTGATGTGGAAGGTGACAGCCAAGGAAAGGCGAACTTGATCCAGGAGTTTTACGATGTCAGTTTACGTGGTGAGACGACAAAGTTTATCTATCCAGATGTTAACCCTCATGTGATGGGTTCTTTATCCGAACTGCTCGGGATCAAGCTGACCATGGAAGATATGAAAAAAAGGGTCTATCAAACAGTTGGAGAATTAAGCAATCAGATTATCTCGCCACCATTTTCTGAAGCGGAATGGACATCTTTTCAAACCCGCCTCAAGCAAATGGAAAAACGAAATGAAAAAATTGCCGCTTGGCAGTAAAGTGATCCTTTTGAGCACAACAGAGAATGATGATCTCAGCTAATAACGAGTGAACAAAACCAGCTCCTATTAGCCGAGATTCGTTTATATAGCTTGTACAGCTGTAATCAGTGCTAATTTATAAACATCTTCCGCACTACATCCTCTTGATAAATCATTAACCGGTTGATTCAGCCCTTGTAAAATCGGGCCAACCGCTTCAAATCCACCTAACCGCTCGGCCATTTTATAACCAATATTCCCTGCATCTAAATTCGGGAAAACAAAGACATTGGCATCACCTTGTATCATAGACGTGGGGGCCTTCTTTTCAGCAACACTTGGGACAATAGCCGCGTCAAATTGAAATTCACCATCAATAAGCAAATTCGGATCTTTCGTCTTCGCTAACGCTAATCCTGCACGCACTTGCTCTGTTTCCGGGGATTTCGCCGATCCTTTCGTTGAGAAACTCAGCATGGCGACACGTGGATCGATCCCAAACATCCTTGCTGTAGCAGCACTTTCAATCGCAATCTCTGCCAAATCTTCATGATTTGGTGCAATATTAATCGCGCAATCGCCGAATACGTATTTATCCTCGTCACGAACCATAATAAATACGCCTGATGTTTTCTGAATGCCTGCTTTTGTTTTAATGATTTGCAATGCCGGCCTGACGGTATCACCTGTAGAATGGACCGCTCCACTAACTAATCCATCGGCTTGATTCATATAAACGAGCATGGTGCCAAAGTAGTTAGCATCCAATAGTATTTCCTCGGCCTGTTCTTTCGTTGCCTTTCCATCACGACGATCGACAAACGTATCAACCATAAGATCAAATTCCAGAAATTCTTTAGGATTCACAATTTCACAAGCATCAATCGTAACACCTATTTTTTTAGCCTGGTGCTTAATTTCTGTCGCATCACCAATTAAGATCGGAGTGAGAAGGCCTTCTGCACTTAATTTACTAGCTGCAATTAATATGCGTTCATCTAAACTTTCTGGAAAGACGATCGCCTTATTAACACCTTGTAACTTCTCTGCTAATGTGATAAACATATTACTCATCTTTATACGCCTCCAATAGTTGTATTGCTCTTCTTGTTGTCAATAGACAGGCTCACTTGATGCCCTAGTCTTGAGCCGGTCAAGCTCCTTACTTAGATCATAGTCTATTTGTCCTTTTTTTAAAAGGTATCACCAATTTATGGTCGCATATAAATTTGACAAAAGAATGACATTATATTGATTGTTTTTTTAACATATTGCTGATAACCCGTTGCCACGTATGAGTAAGTTCGATGATGGGCATCCTTTTGTAGAAAGAACATGATGGCAATTTTATGATATAGTAAGATCATTGAATGATTTTCATAATTACTGTAACTAGCTATTCCTCTTTGTTGTTGGAGTGATATAGCTATAAATAAGAATTATGAAATTCACTACTTTGGTTAATGAAGGAGAGAGATAAAATGGTCGAAGCAGTTGAAACAATGGATGGATGGTACAGTCTTCATGATTTACGCACGATGGACTGGACATCTTGGAAACTAGCAACAAGTGAAGAACGTCAGGAAGCAATTACGGAATTCGAAAACTTGTTAGATGAGTGGGATGCCGTTGAAGAACGCGAGGAAGGTAGCCATGTCATGTACAATGTTGTTGGACAAAAGGCTGACTTCATGTTCATGTTTCTCCGTCCTACAATGGAAGAACTAGCAGAGTTGGAAACAGCATTCAATAAGACATCATTCGCTACCTTCCTCATTCCAGCTTATACCCATCTGTCTGTTGTTGAACTTTCCAAATATCAGCCACAAAAAGATGGAGTCGATCCAGAAACTCTACCTGAAACACAAGCACGTTTGAAACCAATCCTACCAAAATGGAACCATATGTCCTTTTATCCTATGGATAGACGTAGAGAAGGAAATGACAACTGGTACACATTGGAGAAAGATGCCCGTGGGAAGCTTCTCTATGAGCATAGTAAAACAGGACGGAAGTATGCGGGGAAGGTAAAGCAAGTAATTACAGGTTCGATTGGCTTTGATGATTGGGAATGGGGCGTCACTTTATTTGCCCATGATGTTCTCCAATTAAAGAAAATTGTTTATGAAATGAGATTTGATGAAGCAACATCTCGTTACGGAGAATTTGGTGCTTTCTTCATTGGGAATCACTTACCGAAAGAAGAGTTTGCTACGTACTTACACATTTAACTGAATGAAATTCATAATTGCCAAAATCAGCAACATCGCTACGGCATATAGTTAAGAATGATTAAATCCAACTATATGTTGTAGCGGTGTGGCACTAAACCGGTATTATGAAATTCATTAAACTAAGAAGAATTTTAACAGGCCTTTTGCTAAATAAGCGGAAGGCCTTTTTGATGTGCATAATAAAGCATCTGAAAACATACACATGATAACGGACGATGCATAGGCATTTACAGATGCGAGGTGTATTCTTATGGCTGTTATTCAAGCAACAAAAAATGATGTTGATTTACTAGCCCGCCTCATCAGAGCCGAGGCGAACGCTTTCACCCGGCATCGAATTCACTCTGGTTCTTTGAGCCTGCTGCAGCTTGTCCTGAACAATGGTTCGGGCAATGGAATGTCGGTCGTTATAAAGCGCATTGTTTCTATGCGCCTCTTGCATCTGAATGTCCAGGACTTTATTGAAGCATGAGCAATGAGGATTGAAATGGAGGAGATTTGAATATGAATAATCAACAAAAACCACAGTATATGAACCCGTATCAAGCTTATCCCTATTATTATCCACAAGCATCACAAGCTTATTATCCGAACTACCAAACAAGGCAAATCCCACAACAGCAGCCAACGAGTCAAGGGATGTTACCAATTCAACAATCTTATATTGAAAACATCTTGCGACTCAATCGTGGGAAACATGTATCTGTTTATATGACATTTGAAAATAATCAAGAATGGAGTGCAAAGGTCTTTAAGGGAGTTATCGAAGCTGCGGGGAGGGATCATATTATTTTAAGTGATCCTGAAACTGGGAAGCGTTATTTATTACTTATGGTTTATCTCGACTACATCACCTTTGATGAAGAAATTAATTACGATTATCCCTATGATGGAGCAGATCAACTCTCAAATTACCCACCACGATAAGGTAGCTGTTAAAAAGAGGTCATGGGTGATACTAACCAATTGTCACACATGTCCTCCCTTTTTATATAGCCACCATGAGACTGGCCTAAAGGAGCGATTGAATGAGGCATCCATATGAAAGGCTTATTCGAATTGAACTAACCTCGATCGCCTTGGCAGCTTTCATCGGGTTATTCGCATTCTTTCAAGGTTATACCTTACTCATCTTCCTTTCTGTCTACTTGATCGCACTCAGCTTAGTCTGTGGGGCTCTAATCGACTGGTCGACACACCAAAAGACACAAGCAAGTAAACAGTTCCTCCGTGCCCTTGTACTGTTCATACTCACAACCTATCTTTTCATAAATGTTTAACGATCGTATAACCGAGCACAATCCATCCGACTAAAAAGACAACTCCACCAATCGGTGTAATCATTGCCAACCATTTGGCCCCTGAAGTGGAATAGAGGTATAAACTACCTGAGAACAAAATAATTCCAACAAAAAACAACCAGCCTGACCATGTGATGCTTACGCTCTGTATTTTTGAAAGTAATAGAGCCGTTACAAATAGTGCCATGGTATGGAACATTTGATAATGAACAGCCTTCTCCCATATTCCCAAAGCTTTCTCAGAAACCTTACCCTCCAAACCATGGGCTCCAAAAGCTCCCAATGCTACCGCTAGAAATCCATTGATAACCCCAAGCACTAAAAACAACTTCATATTATCCCGCTTCCTTTCATATCCGATTAAAAGTCAAATAATGAACCTTCATCCAACCCTTTATCAGTGTGAATCGAGGATGATTGGGCCTCTTGCTCAGTCTTTCCTGTCCGTTTAGGCTGGTTTCCCTCAATCATCGCTTTCATTTCTTGCTTCGTAATCGATTTCCCTTGATCCACATCCACACGCTCTACAGATTTTTCATCTACGATCAATTCGCAGAGTAAATGGACCGCTTCAATATGCTTCATCAACCTATTGCGGTTACCTTGTTCCGCTTTCGCTAAGTCTAACTTTTCCTGCATTTTTTGGATAATCACGTCCGTTGCGATTGCCATGACGAATCTCCCTCCCATCCCAATGAATCAGATACTTCTCAGTATACCATGTTCTTTTATAGAGTTAATGCAATATACATTGTCATAACAACCATGCAAAATAAGCCCAGGAAATTTACCAAGGCCAATCATGCTTTACTCTATTGTATTATTTTAAATGTACAGAAGGTGAAGCGCTTATAACCATGCAATATTAAATAGAATCCTTTTTTCTACCTTACTAGAGCGATGATCGTACCTAGTCATTCTCACCTAGAGCAATATTACGCCTCGTTTTTAGTCATTGGCTTATGATGATCCAGTTCTTCCTCATAGCGTTCGTACATCCATTGCAGAAACTCTATTTCTTTCTCTTGCAATCCCCTACCAAGCTTCTCTCTTGTATTGTCACATACTTCTAAAAAGCTCTTCATAACGCTAAGATTCCCTCCCTAAGAAAAAGAGTTCATC
>DATGSG010000033.1:0-13371 GCA_035302925.1 Virgibacillus sp.
ATCCTATAGTTAATAAAGAGCAAATGTCAGAATAAAGGAAGATGTACATGAAAAAGGTCGTTATTGTTGGTGCTGGTATTCTTGGGGCAACAACCGCTTATCGTCTCGCAAAAACCGGTGTTGATGTGACACTTGTTGACCGTGAAGATCAAGGACAAGCAACAAAAGCAGCTGCTGGAATTATTTGCCCGTGGCTTGCCCAACGCCGAAATAAAGCATGGTATCATTTAGTAAAGAATGGGGCGGCAATGTATCCGAACTTCATTGCTGAACTGACTGAAGACGTAAAAGCAGACACAGGTTATAAACGGGTCGGCGCATTGAGTTTACATACTGATGAAGATAGATTAAATAAAACAGAACAACGTGTTCGCCTACGAAAACAATCCGCTCCAGAAATCGGCGAGATCTCCCTACTTAACGAGGTGGATACAAAGAAGCTGTTCCCTCTACTTGATCCAGCCTATCGATCCTTGCATATTAGTGGTGCAGCAAGGGTGGATGGACAAGCACTCCTGGACGCATTACTTGTAGGGGCCAGGAAGTATGGAGCAAAACAAGTCTATGGGGAAGCCCAGCTTATTAAGCAGCATAACCGTGTCACAGGTGTAACCGTTGGGAATGATCATATTTCCGCTGATATCGTCATTGCCACGACAGGTGCGTGGATGAACGAACTCTTCCAACCATTAGGTATCGATTATGCGATAACCCCACAAAAGGCGCAGATCATTCATTTACAACTACCTGACACCAAAACAACTTCATGGCCTGTCATCATGCCACCGAATAATCAATATCTCTTAACCTTTCCACAAAACCGGATTGTGATCGGAGCGACACATGAAACGAAGGCAGGGTTTGATAATCGCGTAACAGCTCAAGGAGTCAATGAAGTATTGTCAAAAGCGCTTGAAGTTGCACCAGGACTTGCCAACAGTACGATCCTTGATGTAAAAGTCGGTTTCCGTCCGTTTGCTCCTGGCTCCTTACCTGTCATTGGGAAGCTCCCTGGATTCGAAGGAATCCTCCTTGCCAATGGATTAGGAGCCACTGGTCTTACAATGGGACCTTATATCGGGGAAGAGCTCGCTAAACTTGCTTTAGGAAAAGAGCTGTCGATTAACTTGGCTGACTATGACGTTGCTGGCGCGCTTAAATAATCATAGATGGTCTTTGAAATGGGGTGAAAGTCTGATTCCCGTTCTCATCTTCTATGTCAGAACATTTACAGGTGTAGTTAGATTTGGTATTCTTAACCTAACGCATAAAGGGGGACGACGATATGTCAGGTAAGAACATTGTCTTTATTATTATTGGTTTTTCAATTTTAGTAACGATTGTCATCTGGTTTATGATGGAATATGTCATTGACGCATATGATGTGGATCGCGCCTTATCAACTAGTCAACAGACTGTTCAACAGATCGAAGATACAAGTCATCTCCGGCACATGTGAATGAACACCCCCGCTACATAAAACGGAGCAGGGGTTTTATTTTTGGCTATTTGAATGAATTTCATAATTACCAAAACTAGCAACACCGATACAGTATGTAGTTAAGAACGGTTCAACGCAACGATATGTTGTAGCGGTGTTGCACTAAACCGGTATTATGAAATTCATTAATTTACTAATAAGATACGACCTGCTCTCACCTGGAGTGGTAGCCGATTCATGAGCAGTGATCACGCTTCTTTGCTCTCTTCCACCAATTTAGCATCTTGTTTCTCCTGAATCCTGACAATGAGATTACCGAGACGAATATATGAAAACTCGAATAATGGGCTCTGGATAAACGTAAAGATAAAGGTGAAGATGAACAGTGGCCCACCTAATAAGAAACCAAAGATTAACACAAAGGTTTCCATTGTCATGCGAATTCGTTGGATCGAATAATTCCATTTATGTGAGATGGCTAACATAAACCCATCGCGTGGCCCGGATCCTACACCACCCGCATTGTACATCCCGCCAGCAAGACCCATCAAAACGATCCCACTCATAATAATTAGAATATCTGTCCATGTATGTGTCGCTTTGGGAAGGAAATCCAGCCAAAGAAACAGATCAACAAACATCCCGACACAGATGATATTTATAAAGGTACCAATTCGAATAAATCTATGGTCAACAAGCAACGTAATCATAATTAAAAGCGCACCAACAATGATTGACCATGATCCAATCGTTAACCCAAACTTATTATTTAAGGCAACATGCAAGACATCCCACGATTGAACACCTAAATATTGCACATTAATCGCTAAAACAATCCCCATACTAAAAAAAATAAGGCCAATCGAAAAAAATGACCACCGAATGAAATATACCATTGACTACCTACTTTCTACGCACGTCATTCTTGATGTGAAGAGGAATTGATCTACTTCCCACTCCATATAAGTCTACTTGAGGATTCTCTGAATGTCTATTCACGCAAAGTAAAGATGTCATAAAACATTCACGTGCTTGCCATTGACTTGATCGCTGCGAACTCATAAGATGATCATGGAGGTTCCATTTTTTACCGAACGATCATATCCAGCAAGGGGGATTGAAAAGTGAATAAATTCTTACACATCATAACCGATCGAGTTGCCACCAAAAAAGGGATGTGGCTGACGATCGCCATCTGGTTTGTTGGTGCGCTTTTATTAGCGCTTTTTGCACCAAGTGCGAAAGAGTATCAAGTATCTAGTTTAGATGCCTTACCAGAGGAAGCACAATCGGCCATTGCCGAGGAAAAGGTTGATCAATATTTTGCTGAAAGCGATGGTATTCCTGCTTTATTAGTCTTTGAAGATGAAGTGAATGATGTGTTGCAGGCTGATTTGGCCAACATCTTAGAATCCATTGAAGAAGAGAATATTGCAGGATTGAAGGAAATCCTTCCCTTAGGGGATTTTCCTCCTGACGTAGCAGAAACCTTCTTTTCAGAGGATCAACATGCTGCTTTAATTCCACTCACTTTTGAGGCAACATTAGATTCTAAAGAAATTAGCACCGGGCTCGATGAAATTTATACGATCGTTGAAGAACAGTCAGACATAACCTTGTATGTAACAGGACCTGCGGGAATAGCTGTAGACACGACCGACTTATTTTCTCGGGCTGATCTTGTGCTCATTTTTTCGACCGTAGGAATTATTCTTATCCTACTTATTATTACGTATCGATCTCCTTTATTAGCGCTCATCCCATTAGTAGCAGCTGGTTTTGTCTATGAGGTCGTCAATCAGATTCTCGGATTATTTGGGAAAGCCGGATTGGATTTAGCGAGTCAATCCTTATCCATTATGATGATCCTCTTATTTGCGATTGTCATTGATTATTCCTTATTCATCTTTTCTAGATTTCAAGAAGAATTAAGAAAGGTCGACCATAAATTCGAAGCAATGAGACGGGCGATGCGAGAAATTGGTGTGCCGATCTTTTATTCTGGGGCCACGATTTTAGGTGCGATGCTGATTCTCCTCTTCGCTAAATTTGAAGATTATCGAAATTTTGCACCGACATTTGGAACAGCTGTCTTTATTGTCATGTTATCATCAGTAACGCTTATTCCAGCGCTGTTCACCTTATTTGGAAGAAGTGCATTTTGGCCTAAAATCCCTCGGGTTGGGGATGAACAAATGAAGACCCATTCGTTATGGGGGAAAATTGCCCGGTTCGTGACAACAAAACCGATCGTATCTGTCGCTGTCATGGGAACATTTTTACTTCTATCAGCAAGTCATGTTTTTACGATGACTTATGAATTTGATACGATGAAATCCTTTCCTGATGATATGCCCTCCATCGAAGGGTATGAAATTTTGGAAGATAAGTTTGAAAAAGGTGATTTAGCACCTACGACTGTATTATTTGAATCGAAGGATCCGCTGACACCTGAACTACAAAAACAAGTAAGAGATACACTTACGGATCAAGGTCTCGTCAATGATGTGCGCATTAGTGATCTTTCCGACGATGAAAAAGTGATTGCGTATACCGTCACCTTTACCACAGGACCTTATGCTATTGAATCGATGGATGCTTTAGAAGAAATGAGAGTGGATGCCGACCAGATCATCAAACAAAGCGATGCGGATGGAGAACTCCATTTTGCTGGTGAAACTGCCGCTTCCGTAGATAACCGCCTCGTCAATCATCGCGATTTAGTAGTTATTGTTGTCCTGGAAACGATCTTAATCTTTACCATGCTCATTTTCTTAACGAAATCATTCCGATTGCCTGTTTATATGATGGGAACCATTTTATTATCCTTTGTCGCCGCCTTAGGATTAGGGATGTTTTTAAGTAATCTCTTCTTTGATATTGGATCGGTTAGTAACCGGGTCCCGGTTTATGCGTTCGTCTTTCTCGTCGCTTTGGGCATCGATTATAATATTTTCCTCGTGTCTCGTTATTTGGAGGAGAAGAAACGACATCCTGTGAAAAAAGCGGTTGAAATTGCTGTAGCTAATACGGGTGGTGTCATTTCGTCCGCTGGAATCGTGCTGGCCGCAACATTTGCCGTCTTAATGACCCAGCCTGTCGAAGTATTATTCGTCTTCGGCTTCATCGTTGCCGTCGGAATTTTATTAGATACTTTTCTGATTAGAGGGATCCTTTTACCTGGTCTACTCGTCTTGCTTGAAAAGGACCAGGATTAAATATCAACAAAAACGCAGCCCCTTTAAGAGGAGCTGCGTTTTTTTATATTCTACAACATGATCTCTTCCACTGTCTGGATCAGATCCTGTTGTTGTGGGATCGCTTTTGCCTCCAATTCTTTATTAAAGGGAATCGGTGCAGCCACTCCGCCTAATCGCTTGATCGGTGCCCGTAAGGAATGGAATGCTTCCTCGGCAATAATACTCGCGATTTCGCCACCATATCCTCCACGCTTTACCGCTTCATGAACGATGACAACACGTCCTGTTTTACGTACGGAATGAAGGATCGTCTCTTTGTCGAGTGGGACGAGTGTACGTGGATCAATCACTTCTACTTGAATGCCACGCTCTGCTAGTAGATCAGCGGCCTTAATGGCCATGGGAACCATCATCCCCGTAGGAATTACGGTTACATCAGATCCGAGTCGTTTTACGACGGCTTGACCGAGCGGAATATGATAGATTTCCTCTGGCACATATGACACTGTTTTATAAAGTAACTTATGTTCATAAAAGATAACTGGATTTGGATCGGCGATCGCTGCCTGTAATAATCCCTTCGCATCATAGGCGGTTGCAGGTTGGACAACTTTTAAGCCTGGAATATGAGTTAGCCAAGCTTCTAAACTTTGCGAATGTTGGGCAGCAGCTCCTGTCCCCGATCCACTTGGCGTTCGTATCACCATGGGAACGTGTGCTTTACCGCCATACATATACCGTATTTTAGCGGCCTGATTGACAATTTGATCGATCCCGATTGTGATAAAGTCAGAAAATTGATATTCTAGAATGGGCCGCATGCCTGTTAAGGCAGATCCTACAGCCACACCAGCCATTCCCAACTCACTAATCGGTGTGTCACGCACACGCTTCGGGCCAAATTCTTCAACCATTCCTTTGGTTACCCCGAAAGCGCCTCCGTAAATTCCAATATCCTCGCCGAGCAGATAAACTGTTTCATCTGCTCGCATCGCCTGTTGCATCCCTTCCCGAATCGCTTCTAGATAAGTCAGTACTCGTATTTTAATCATCCCTTTTATGCATACACATCTGTTAATAGTTCTCCGATCGCCGGCTGCTCGCTTGCCTTCGCAAATCGTACTGATTCTTCAACCGTATCAGATGCTGCTAATTTCATATCAGATATTTGCGCTTTTGTCAGCATCCCGGCTTCCACTAAAACGGACTCAAATCGTTTAATGGGATCCTGAACCTTCCACTTCGCTATTTCTGCTTCTGTTCGATATCGCTCTTGATCACTTTTCGAATGACCAGACCAACGATACGTATTCATTTCAATGAGTGTTGGACCCTGGCCCGAGCGAGCTCGGGCTACTGCTTCATCTGTTTGATGATAAACTTCTACAACATCATTGCCATCAATGGTAACACCGGGAAATCCATAGGCTCTTGCTCGTGTTGATAAATCCTTGATTTTAACCATTTGATCTACGGAACTTGACATGCCATATTGGTTGTTCTCACAAATAAACACGATCGGCAAATTCCAAATCGCTGCCATATTTAATGCTTCATGAAAACTCCCCTCATTTGTTGCACCATCACCGAAAAAACATACCGTTACATATGTTTCATTTCTCATGTGGGCGGTTAATGCAGAACCGACTGCGATAGGAATCCCACCACCTACAATCCCATTTGCTCCTAAATTACCTTGTGCAACATCGGCAATATGCATGGAACCGCCTTTGCCCCGACAATAGCCTGTTACCCGACCAAATAATTCTGCCATCATTTTATTGATGTCTGCACCGTGCGCGATGGAATGCCCATGTCCACGATGTGTACTTGTCATTTTATCTCCGGGTTGAAGTGCTGCACACGTCCCTACTGCACTTGCTTCCTGTCCAATACATAAATGAGTTGTTCCATAAAGCAATCCTTCTTTAAACAACGTATCAACCTGTTCTTCAAAACAGCGAATAAGCCACATTTGTTCAACCAATTGAATGGCTTTTTGATCACTCATATACAGTTCTCTTTCATAGGAAGATTGTTTCACTTTATTAAGTCCCACCCTTTCTTTTCACTATGATGTCAACGATTATTATGAACCAAAATACTGGTGATAAAGGGTTCGTGCCTTCCTTTTATCCTTTGTTCCATGGACAAGGGAACGTCCATCTTTAAATAAAACTAAACGCTGATTATGAATCGTAAAGGAGAGTAGAAAAGGATTGCGTTCCACCTGTCCACCTGTTGCTAAAAGTCGTATCGCAACGGCTTCTAAATCAATATCTTGGTTGTTTGCAGGTCGTATTTGCACCGTATTACGTCCACAGAGCACCGCTGTTTTCAGCTGATTTTCAAAAGCTAGAAAGGGGTATGTGGGCTCTTTTCCACATGAAGGGCAGTTGGGATTTTTGAGTGCTGCGACATCAATCGCTGACTGTTCATTCATCCACAGATCAAAAGAAATCAATTTATGCCGTAGGGCCGACTCATTTTCTGTGAGTAGCTTTAAGGCTTCAGCAGTTTGCTGAACAACGACCATCCCGACGGTGGGTTGAATAATCCCCACCGTATCACATGTTGTCCCACCGAGCGGTACCTCTTCCATTAAACAATATAAACAAGGCGTCTTCCCTGGGAGTACGGTATAACTAATACCATAACTACCTACACAAGAACCGTAAATCCAGGGAATCCGATGTTTTTGTGAGTGATCATTAATGATCATTCGGATCTCGAAATTATCAGTTGCATCAAGAATCAAATCAATATTTTCGCTTAGATTCTCCAGTTCAAGCGGGGTAACATCTACAATATGTTCTGTTATTTCAATCTCAGAATTAATCGCTTGCAACCGTTTCTTTGCTGCTATCGCTTTCGGTATATGTCCTGCAGCATCTGCTTCTGTATACAGTTGCTGACGCTGCAAATTACTCCATTCGACATAATCCCTATCTACAATCGTCAACTTCCCAATGCCTGCGCGGGTAAGTGCTTCTGATGTACCTGTACCAAGTGCCCCTAAGCCGATAATGAGCACATGTTTTGTAGCGAGCTTTTGTTGGCCGGACTCCCCAATTGGTGCAAATAAGGACTGCCGTGAATACCGATCTCCCATCAAATACTCAAACCTGTCAACGGGCTACTTGCCGTCGCTGTTTGTTTTCTTGGAATTCTTCCCGCTTCAAACCCTAACCGTCCAGCCTCGATTGCTAGTTTCATCGCTGTTGCCATTTTCACAGGATCCTTCGCCGCTGAAACCGCCGTATTTAATAACACCGCATCAGCTCCTAATTCCATCGCATATGCTGCATCAGCAGGTGATCCGATACCCGCATCAACAATGACAGGCACTGTCGTTTGTTCGATAATAAAACGTAGATGAAGCGGATTAATAATCCCTTGTCCAGATCCAATTGGAGAAGCTCCTGGCATAATCGCGTGGGCACCAAGCTCTTCCAATCTTCTAGCTAACACAACATCATCAGACGTATAAGGTAATACAATAAACCCTTCTTTAAGCAATTCTTCTGTTGCTTTTAACGTTTCAACAGGATCTGGTAATAATGTCTTTTGACACCCGATGATCTCTACTTTGATCAGATCACATAATCCGGATGCTCGTGCAAGCTGCGCATGACGAACCGCTTCTTTCGCTGTATCAGCACCCGCTGTATTCGGTAGCAGTGTATATTTTTCAGTGTCTATTTTCTCCAGTAGATTTGGTTGTGATGGCTCAAAAATATTCATCCGTCGCACGGTAAATGTTAAAACCTCTGTTTCGGATGCTGTAACTGCCGCCTTTTGAATAGCAATATTTGGATATTTACCTGTCCCCAAAAATAACCGTGAATCAAAGCGGCGCTCCCCGATCGTTAACAAATTAACCACCTCCTACAAATTGTACGAATTCAATTTTATCACCTGCTACTACTTTAGTTTGGGAATGATCCTCCTTTTTGAGTATGTGTTCATTATGTTCAACAATGATGATTTTATTTTTTATTTCCAAATGGTCGATGAGCTCAATTACCGTAGAAATTGTCGTTGGTACAGTGATATGTTCACCATTTATGAGCATGTTCACAACCTCACCTCCTTATGAATGGGAATACGGAACTCAAAAGTAGCATTCTACTCTATTATCATCTAGATCATCAGCTTGTTACGGTATTCTTTTGCAGCTATCAGTGGATCCTGTGCAAGGAACACGCCTGATAAAACAGCGATTCCAGCAACACCAGTAGCCATAACTTCTTCGGTATTTTCCGGTGTCACCCCACCAAGTGCAATGACAGGAATGGATACGTGTTCAACCATATCGAACAATAAAGATAAGCCTCTCGCAGGTATTCCCGGTTTAGAATCTGTTGGAAATACATGACCATACAATAACCAGTCAGCTCCCATCGTTTCAGCCTGTACTGCATGTGCCAGCGAATGAACCGAACAACCAATCTGTAAATTTGGAAACGTCCGTCTTACCATTGATGGTGGAGCAGCATGATAGGCAAGTTGAACCCCTTTTGTACGCATCATATGGGCCACATCAATTCGCTCATTCACAATTATCTTTCGCAGGGGCACCCCCTGTTCTGATAACAACGAAATAGCGCTGATCAACTCACTTGCTGACCACTTCTTTTCACGTAGATGAATCGCATCAACTTCCTCATGAACACGTGCTGTTATCGAACAAAATGTTTCCCATGACTGTTGTCCCGACGAAATGATGTGGAATTGTCGATCCTTTTCCTTACGGGTCATACACAATCACCTATCCCCCATTACGCGTATTAAAAAACCACTCTAGACATGCAGATAACACATGAAAAAAGCGGTAGGTTTTATATTACTTTTTTTGTGGCGACCTCTCACTTTCCTACGCTAGCTTTAACTAGATCAGGTTCAGAGGGTTCCGAACTCATGCTTCAGTCTCAACCTGTTAACACAGGCACCCCTAGTGCAATATGAAATTCATCATCCCTTTACAGATTACCATATAAAGGGATGATGTCAATACCAAAAGTAATTCATGACATGATGAGCCTTTAACGACCACCCATTAATTATTTGTCACCAAGCGTGCAAGTGGCCCATCTTCAGCAAGGATATCCTCGATCTCATACACAGAGATGGGAAACATTGGAAACCCGAAATAGTAAGCGGTTATCTCATAGAGTTGGAAATAAAGAACAAGTGATTTATCTGCTAGATAAAAGTCCTGATCTGGGGAAATCGTCGCAAATCCATTTAAAACTTCTATATCCCTCTCTTTTATTTGCTGGTGGACGAGACGAGAAAGAACGCCAATATAATCGCTGTCTGGTCGAAACAGATCTTGCAGACGATACAAACGGCCTGTCATACTATCAAATGTTAATGACTTCATGAGTGTCAATCCATGTGCATGCAGTGGGGCATAGGCATAATTCGACAAGCTCAGACTGAGTAGATTTCGTTCATTTGTTTTGATTTCAAATGTACCGATCACTTCCACAAACTCTTCCGCATCTTGTTGGATATGTTGTTGTTTAATTAGATATTGTACACGTTGAAAAATCGTTTGGTTTATCTTTTTCTGGACACCCACATCCCTCATTAGAATGACTTGCGGATAATAAATAGTCATTCCCTCTCGTTTAATGACCATTGTTTTTATGGAAACCGGTAAATTTTCTGCTGGCATATAACTCATTCCTTTACACTGTTTATATAGCCTATTCAATCAGCAAAATAATGTCCTTCCCTAAACGAGCAAACGCATGATTATAGATGTTTCGGGCATTGTATATAATATAATGAATTTCATAATCCCTATTTATAGCTAAACCACTCCGACATAGCTGGTTACGGTAATTATGAAATTCAATCAATACTTAAAAAGATCTTAGTAAAGGATGAGTCATCATGGATAAAAGACAAATGAATAACAATCAGGAGCTCGGCAACAAGGAGAATAAAGATACCTTAACAAATCGGCAAGGCCATCCCGTTACAAATAATCAAGATTTACGAACCGTTGGGAATCGTGGGCCAGCAACACTCGAAAATTACGATTATATTGAAAAAATAAGTCACTTTGACCGAGAACGTGTACCTGAACGTGTCGTTCATGCACGGGGTACGGGGGCACATGGTTATTTTGAAGCTTATGGAACAGTCGGAGATGAACCAATTTCAACCTATACGCGCGCAAAACTCTTTCAAAAAGCAGGAACCATTACCCCGGCATTTGTTCGTTTCTCTACGGTTGTTCACGGGAACCATTCACCAGAAACCTTAAGAGATCCCCGCGGGTTTGCAGTGAAGTTTTATACGACGGATGGAAACTGGGATTTAGTTGGGAATAATATCAAGATCTTTTTTATCCGTGATGCTATTAAATTCCCTGATATGATTCACGCCTTTAAACCCGATCCCATTACAAATATTCAAGATAGTGAACGTTTCTTTGATTTCTGTGCGAGCTCGCCCGAATCATTTCATATGGTCACCTTTATTTACTCCCCTTGGGGGATTCCAGCAAATTACCGTATGATGCAAGGTTCTGGAGTGAACACATATAAATGGATCAATGAAGCAGGTGAAGCGGTACTCGTTAAATATCATTGGGAACCAAAGCAAGGCATTAAAAACTTAACACAAGCAGAAGCGAATAAAATCCAAGCAACAAACTTTAATCATGCAACCCAAGATTTATATGATGCGATTGAACGGGAAGAGTATCCAGAATGGGAGCTTTATGTCCAAATTATGAGTGATGGAGAACATCCTGAATTGGATTTTGATCCGCTTGATGATACGAAGCTATGGCCTGAAGAGCAATTTCCCTGGTTCCCTATTGGAAAGTTAATCTTAAACAAAAACCCTGACAACTACTTTACAGAGGTCGAACAATCAGCATTTGGTACAGGTGTCATTGTAGATGGACTTGATTTCTCAGATGACAAAATGCTACAAGGGCGAACATTTTCATACTCGGATACCCAGCGCCACCGTGTCGGTGCGAATTATTTACAACTCCCAATTAACGCAGCGAAAAAACGAGTCGCAACCAATCAGGAAGGCGGTCAAATGCGTCATCATGTTGATCGTGGTCAAGATCAGAATCCTCATATTAATTACGAACCATCCATTTTAGGTGGACTTCATGAAGCTGAACAAACAGGTACGGAATATACGCCCCATGTGGAGGGGAACTTAGTTCGTGAACCAATTGACCGGCAAAATAATACGAAGCAAGCGGGAGAAACATACCGAATGTTTGAACCGTGGGAACAAGATGAATTAATATCTAATCTGATTGGTGATCTATCTCAATGTGATCAGCGTATCCAAGATAAAATGATTGCACTTGCTGAAGAAGCAGATGAAGAATATGGTAAACGGTTACGCGAGGGGTTGGAACAGGCCGTAAAAGATGGCTCAAGTAAAAACCCACTTGGCAACAAAGATGCTGAGAAGGCCCCTGAACAAGCTGTTGATCAAGGTAAAGACTCTAAACCCTACTAATAAGTTGATATGTACGGTATGAAAAAGGATGTTTTGGCGGGATCATAGCCGCTAAAACATCCTTGTATTTTAAGGAGTACGACGACCCCTATACCAATTAAATCCATTTGAAAACAGCACTTTTTCCGCCTCCTCTTTACCTAGCGCCTGGATGATCATCGCAACATCCGTGTTTTCAAACTTCCTCTTCGCTCGGGTTGAAGGTAAATCAGTTCCAAACATCAATGCTTCTTGGTTGATCGAATGAATCTCTTGTATCACAGCAACAGGATCAAAGTCAGTTCTTCCAAAGCCTGTTGCTTTTACTTTCACTCCCTTATCAACCAACTCGAATAAAGTGGATAAACCACTTTTCGTTAACCCTAAATGATCGACTGAAACAGCAGGCAATGTTTCTACTACAGAGGAAATTCCCTTTAATTGAATTGAACTTATGTATAACTCTGTATGCCAACCAACTAAGTCATAAACTTGTTGTGAGAAATACGCTAGTTTTGATAAGTCTTCTGATCCACCGCGCCTCACATTAAAACGGACAGCCTGCACACCTAATTTATGTAGCTTATTAATTTCCTCATTTGACGTGTCATAAGGAAGTTGTGTGACCCCCACAAAGTTATTACCTAACTTCTCTAGGGCGTCTACCAAATAGGTCTGATCAAACCCCTGGAAGGATCCGGAAACAACCACACCCCCTTTGATATCTAGTTTATTAACCCGATCTAAGTAATCAGTTACCGAAAAGTAGTCTGGGAGGTACCCGTGATTTTCCTGGATCGGGAATCTTTTATCAATGATATGCAAATGAGAGTCGAAAATGTTCATGATTTATCCTCCTGTTGATCAGGCGTTAATTATTGCTCCTTCATTATTTCAATTATAGTAATTTAACTAAGATGTCTCCATGAAACTATACTAGCATCAGTCCAACTAAAAATAAAGAATCAATTCGAACAATTAAGCTAGATGATATAACGATGAATCATTTTAAGGAACTGTTAAAAAAATACTAACAAATTAAAAGCAATTCTATAACAATCCACGGGTTGTGACACATGATTGTGTATTACTATATAAAAAAATCGAGTAGGAGACTAATCATTAATTGATTAGTCGACCTCTCACACCACCGTACGTACGGTTCTCGTATACGGCGGTTCAACCTTTTAAGTATCTTCTCTCATAAATTGTGGACAGATCTTTTAGTCCCCATTTTATGAG
>DATGSG010000034.1:0-9105 GCA_035302925.1 Virgibacillus sp.
ATGTCCTCTAGGCAAACTCTTATAGCTCAAAAGCGATAATAAGTGCTGATAAGCTTGCTCAAAAGCATCATCAGGATGACTTTTCAACTTCTTCTGTATATATAACGTCTTCAAGTAGAATCTCTTTTTATAAATGATCACTACAAGCAGTCCTATAAACACGAAACTTAGTGCAACATGCCACCATGCTATTGTAAATCCGGTTTCCGCTTCAATGAGGTCTTCCTCATTTTCCGTCAGTTCATCCGGTGTTTTTTCTTCAGTGTCCTCAGATTCAGGTGCTTCTAATTCTTCCTCGGGCTCTGAATCCTCTTCCTCTTTTGGATCATCATTTTCTTCAAAATCAGCTAAATTATCAAAACCCTGCGTTGGTTCGAATGGAACCCAACCAACTTCGGGAAAATACACTTCGACCCAAGAATGAGCATTCGAATTTGTTACCTCATAAACATCCAAGCCCAAGCTATCCGCTTCGTTGATGTCTGTCGCAATTTTTTCACCAGAAGTAAATCCTTTTGCCCATCTCGCCGGGATATCAATGGATCGCAACATAACGACCATCGCCGTCGAATAATTATCGCAATATCCTTTTTTGGATTCAAATAAAAATTGATCAACATAGTCTTCTTCATTTTCAGGGATCGGTATATTATTTGTCTCATACGTAAAGCCATTTTTTCCAAAGTACTTTTCGATGGCGACTACTCGATCATACCGATTATCAGCTGACGAAGTAATCTCTTCGGCCAAATCATGTACACGATCAGGTAATTCCGAAGGCAGGTTCGTATATTGCTCGCTTACCGATGAATCCTGCTCTCCTGTTTCACGCAATTCATCGCGATTAAACAATGGATTGTTATATGTAATCCGGTACTGATTTTCTGGACTCTTATTTCTTTGTTCGCGTTGAATAGCTTCCGAATGTTTATCAAAGAATAATTTCCCATCATCAAAGTCTTTTATCTGTTGAAGCCCATACGGATACACGAGTTTATCAATGACGACATTACCTTGGAATTCAATAATCGCTTCCGCTTCACTCGTAACAACATTTTCCGTAAATATGTTGAGTTGTACGGACTCATGCTCAATTTGCTCATAGGTTGTCGGCTCCGAACTTTCCCAACCCTTCCCCGTATATTCATCCTTCGTTTCAATACGCCAATAATGCTCTTCAGACACGGCCGCTTGAAATACAGGCGTATCATCTTGAATAAATGATCCACCTAATTGTGTATCATCTTCCCCATAGCCTACTTTTCGTTCCGTTGTTTTTTTACCAAGCCCATTCGCATTTTCGGAGATCCCTTTTAAATAAGGGACGGGATCAGACCATTGTGGACCCGGTTTCGGTACGAGAAATCCTAATAAAGAGGTAAAGACAACCGCTAAAATAATCGGAATAATCCAGGTGGGCAAACTTTTTAATCGCGTAAAATGAATTGACTCTTTTTTCATCACTCTTACAAAGTTCGTCACTCCTAAAGCTAAAAAGGAGATGATAAAGGTTCTTATAATCGGCAGTACCGCATCATAATGCGTAAATGTATCTAAAATCATAATGTAAATAAAGGTAAGAATCACGAACACAAAGATACGTTTCACTTCGACAAACCAATAATGGATCAAATAACTAATCAGCCAAATTAATAAAAAGAACAATACACTCCTAAATAAATCGGTCGTTCCTTCATAATTGCCGGCCCAGATTATCTTGAAATTGAGTTGGAGTTCACTTATCAACTGATACAGCCAAGCACCATTAAATAAATCATGATCATAATAAAGCATGTTGATCATAATCAACAACCCAGATCCTTTTAATAGAAACGACACATACCATTTCAACTGTACAAGTGAAATGAGGAAGCAAAATAAAGTGAATATGATAAATATACGGAGGTTATTCTCTTCACCATAATTCTTAATCGGATAAATCCACTCCAAAAAGAGAAACATTCCACATACATACATCATTGTTTTATAAAGCAATGGAAGGCGTGTTTCTTTTCCCTTCATAGGCTCACCTCAATTGGGCTCTGAATGAGTTCCTTCTCCGTCAGTACGCAAACAGTCGTATGACCCGTTTCTAATTCAATGATCAGTTGACTCTCCTCAGCTGTAATTTGTGCAGCTGATTGTACAAAAATGATAAGGATTCGATTTGCCCGTTGTTGTATTTGTTTAATCGATGTTACAAAAGGCTGGTCCAAATGAGTGATGATAAGCAACACAAATGACCGATGATTCATTGCCATCATTTCTTCCGTTAATTGAGCTGCAAAAGGACGCGATTTTGTTGGTTCGATACGTGCTAGATGCAATTGCATATCTTCCAAATTGCCGGAGCTGCGATTAATCGAGAAGGGTACACTTACTTCGCCTATTGTTAAAAACTCTACTTCTGAACCTTGTTTAATCAGTTCGGTTACTAATGATAAAGCAATCTCAACCGCTGCTTCAAATGCTAGTAAATTAATAGATTCATATGTGCAACTATTGAGAATGACGAAAGCATCTGTACTGCGTTCATATTCAAATTCCTTTGTCATCATTTTATTATTTCGGGCGGTTTGCTTCCAATCAATCCATGAGTATTTATCGCCTGATACATATTCACGAATACCTGATGCCATATTACTATTCTTTATGCTGAAGGATTGGATAGAATGAGCCCCTTGATTACCGCTCATGACTTGTTCATTCAACCGAATAGATCGACGACTGGGATAAGCTGTCAGTTTATTTTCGACATGAAATAATTGCTCTTTTTTAATAAAGCCAAAAAGGTCGCCTGTTCGAATTCGAATCGCCTGTAATTCATGTTCTCCCCGTGGTACTTGATCGATCGTATAGGGCACTTGGATGATCCGACGGAACCAAGGAAAACGAACTTTCTTCATGTGTCTATTAATGATGACATGCTCCGGTTCATTTAAGTAATTATATTTATCAAATTGACTATCAATCTTGTTCATCGTTGGCGGAAAAACTTCCTCAATGATGCAATAATATAATGGGAATGGAATGGAACGCTTAATTTTAACTGTTATCGTCACACGATCCCCCGCACGAATAACTGCTTGTGGTAAATCCCGAGTCACTTGCCACCTTTTCATCGGATAAAGTAAAACACCAATTTGATAGATATAAATAGGGAGAAAGCCATAAAACAAAAACCAGCTGACAAATTCACCTTGGAACATCGCATAAAAATAAAGTCCACTTAATAACAGCGTGATCAAAACAAAGTTACCAATAATAAGAATTTTCCCCTTCATTACTGGGGTTCCTTTCTGATCGGGATCGGTGTATCCTGTATAATAGACATGATAATTTGCTCACTTGTTTGATTATCATATTTTGCGTGGGAATTTAAAATCATCCGATGTGTAAGTACAAAAGGTGCCAAATATTTTACATCATCAGGAATGACATAATCCCGCCCTTGAATATAAGCATAAGCTTTGGCTGTCTCCATCAAAGCGATCGACCCTCTTGGACTGACACCGAGATATACAGAGTCGTGATTTCGTGTCGTCGTGACAATATTAATGATATACTTTTGAATACTCTTCGCAATATGCACTTGTTCGACTGCTGATTGAATCGCAATTAATTCCGTTTTTGTCATAACTGCTTGAATATGCTGCAAAGGATCAGATTCTGATTTTCTCTCTAACATCAATAATTCTTCATCAATTGTCGGATAACCCATTTTTAGTTTTAAAATAAATCTGTCCAATTGCGCTTCAGGTAAAGGATATGTTCCTTCATATTCAATCGGATTTTGTGTCGCCATCACAAAAAATGGTTGTTCAAGTTGCCGTGTAATTCCGTCTACTGTGACACTATCTTCTTCCATACCTTCCAGCAAGGAAGATTGTGTTTTCGGCGATGTCCGGTTAATCTCATCAGCCAGAACAATGTTTCCAAAAATGGGCCCTTCCCGAAATTCAAATTCAAGTTCTTTCGGATTATAAATTGAAATACCTGTTATATCAGATGGCAATAAATCTGGTGTGAATTGAATTCTTTTAAATTCACAAGCTAAGGATTTAGCTAGTGTCCGTACGAGCATTGTCTTTCCGACACCAGGTACATCTTCTAACAGAACATGTCCGCGCGCTAATAAGGCGACTAAACTTAGGGTTGCAACATCATCTTTACCGATAATCACTTGCTGTATATTTGTTAATACATTCGCTATTTCTTCATTATATGTAACCATTTTTTCCACCTTTTATTCTCCCCTTTTCGGCAATCACTCGATCATATATAATCTATCACACAAATTAATGATATTCATTCGAATAGAAGTTTCATAGTTCTAATTTATTCTTAGTATAGTCTTTAAAAACATTTCCATACCTATCTTATATGAATAGCTAGATTATAAACAGCGATTTCGGGTATACCCTACTATAGGAGGATGTTATGTCAACAATCATTGATTATATCAAAGCCATCATGGCTGAATATAAAAAAGATAATGTACCAATATTAGCCGCTGCTCAAGCCTATTATTATCTACTATCTATTGTACCATTACTTGTCGTTTGTTTTGCTATTATTCCATATTTACACATGGATCCGAATGAAGTCATGTTATTCCTAGAAGATGTGCTACCTAGTGGAATAGCAGAAATTTTTGAAGAAAACATTGTCAATATTATTCAAACACCTAAAGGAGGGCTTTTAACTATTGGGATCATTGGTGCATTATGGTCTGCTTCAAAAGGTGTGGATGCATTTATCAAGGCTACGAACGAGGCATATGGAGTTGATGAAACGCGCTCATTCATTAAAATTAAAGGGATTGCGTTATTATTAACAGTCGGTGTTGTCGTTTCATTTGCCGTAGCATTACTGCTTCCTGTATTTGGAAATGTGATTTTAACTTTATTGAATAATCTATTTCAGATCGACACATCAATCGTTATTGTTTTACAATTGATGAGGTGGGTCATTGGTATTCTAGCCATAACACTTATCTTATTAGTACTATATCGAGTTGCCCCTAATAAGAAACTACCAATTAAACACATTCTTCCAGGGGCCCTTTCGGCAAGCACACTTTGGTTACTGATTTCATTAGGATTTTCATTCTATGTTAGTAATTTCGGGAGTTACTCTACCACCTATGGAAGTTTAGGTGGAATCATCATTTTAATGATCTGGTTCTATCTAACAGGTTTGATTTTAATGATTGGTGCCGAAATCAATGTGATCCATCATCGCAGACAAACATAAGCAAAGAGGTGAATGAATTTCATAATTATCGTTACTATCTATGTCACTTCGCTATGCAGTTGTAAACGAATCAATACAACTACTTGCTGGAGTGACATAGATATAAATAGGGATTATGAAATTCATTAAGTGAATAACTCGTCATTCACCTGTCTGTTTTTATAAATATGGATTTCCTTTCATACCAACCCATAACTCTGTCTGCTCGATTTGATAGGCGATCTGTAACAATCGATGTTCCTCTCCCTTTAAAGCCATAATTTGAACGCCTAATGGAAGGCCTTGCTCCGATAAGTGAACAGGTATCGAGATCGCTGGTTGTCCCGTTAAATTAGCCAATTGCGAAAAGGGTGTATATGTTAAACTTGGCAAAAACAAATCATAAATGAATGACTGCTGCTCCGCTTTGCTTATTTCTTTCATTTGAGCACGCAATTGCTCTTCTTCAACACCCGAATGGGTTAACTCACCAATCTTTGGTGCGGTGAACGCCGTGGCCGGTGTCACGTAAAAGTCATAGGTTTCATGAAATTCAACCATTTGTGCGGCTGCGATATCCCAGGCCGCCAAACTTGACGTAAATGCTGCCGCTGAAACTGACTTTCCTGCCTCATATAATAACCATGTTTCGATTTCGACATCATTTTCCGTTATCTTCCGTTTCAACGATTGTTCCAACTGCATGATAAAGGAGGATATTTCGCCACTGTTCATCAAATAGTAATTCTTCATTAACTCGATCCCATCGACACCATTTTCTTTCTCCTCCACATGATGACCTGCTTTTTCTAGCCAGTTTACCGTATTCTGTACGGCTTGTTTCGCATCTTCAGAAACAGGTGTACCAACTGGAGACTTTGTTGTAAAAGCAATTCGTAATGCCCGTTCAAATGGCTGTTTTATAGCATGATTATATTCGCCTGGAAATAAAGGGGTTTGAAAAGCAGCTTCAGGCTGATTCACTTGTAAAGAATCAAGCATCAACGCACTATCCCGGACACTCCGGCTTAATATGAAGTCAATTGCAGCGCCTTGCCATTGCCGACCGACGCCTGGGCCAACAGGTGTGCGCCCACGTGTAGGTTTAAGACCAAATAGACTTGTAAATGAAGCGGGAATACGAATCGACCCGCCCCCATCACTTGCACCTGCTAGGGGAACAACGCCTGAAGCGATCATCGCCGCCGATCCACCACTTGATCCACCTGGTGAATGATCTGTATTCCATGGATTATGTGTGGCACCATGGCAGATTGGTTCCGTAATATTTTTTAACGCAAACTCTGGTGTATTTGTATGTCCCATAAACAACAAGCCAGACTCACGAAGCTTATGAACGAGATGTGAATCCACATGAGGTCTATTCTCCTGTAGCAGTTGAGAGCCTGATGTTAGCTTCTCCCCTGCTAAGGCTTGTGTATCCTTTAAAAATGTTGGAACACCTGCAAACGAACCTTGGGCATATAAACCTTTCCTCGCTTCTTCAAGAACCCGTTGCTCACGTAACGTTGTCGTCCCATTTAAAGATGGATTCACCTTTTCCAATTGGGCTAAACTTAACGCTACTAATTCTGCAGACGACATCTCCTTTTCTCGAATTAATCTTGCCATTTCAGTTGCATCCCATGTTACATAGGTAGCTAAATCCATTTTTTTACACTCCTTTAATGAATTTCATAATACGTATTTATTGCTACGCCAATATCCGCTTTTGATAATTATGAAATTCATTCTCCTTATGACACTCATTCATCATTTTACCATTGAAAAGCAAAGAACGGGGAAAGTTCTATAGCAAATCATTAAAAAGCTTTAAGACATCAGTGCTTTACCGAGTTATCTGATAAATTGAAATAGGTAGAATATTGGATTGACAAGACTCATATCTATAACTATAATGTATGTAATCATTTCTATTTTTACATTTTTTGTCAAGTTTTTCACCAGCAGTCGATTGTTTCCATAGTTACATGAATGACACATCATTAAAAAATTGGGGGTGTCCATATCAACACTCATCCTTTGCTAGATGTTGAACAATTAAGAACATATTTCTATTTGGATGATAACCGTGTTGCAAAGGCCGTTGATAATATTTCTTTCACCATTCTGCCTCGTGAGACTGTTGCACTTGTCGGGGAGTCAGGAAGCGGAAAAAGTATAACTGCTCTATCCATTATGCAACTCATTCATAAACCAGGAAAAATTGTAAGCGGATACATCACGATGAACAATCAGGAACTACTTCAGGTAAAGCCAAAACAAATGGCACATATTCGTGGCAATGATATCGCTATGATTTTTCAAGAGCCGATGACTGCGTTAAACCCAGTTTTCACAATTGGAAGTCAAATCTCAGAGATTCTAAGGAAACATAAAAACCTTAGTAAACGAGCCGCTAATCAACAAACTGTTACCCTTCTCACAACAGTTGGTATTCCGAGGGCAGAAGAAATTATGAACGAATATCCTCACCAACTTTCTGGTGGGATGAGGCAACGGGTCATGATTGCGATGGCAATTTCATGTGAGCCACAATTATTGATTGCTGATGAGCCTACCACAGCGCTCGATGTTACGATCCAAGCCCAAATTCTTGATTTAATGGCCGGCTTACAAGATGAGTTCGATATGGCATTATTGCTTATTACACATGATCTTGCCGTCGTTTCCGAGTACGCCAATCGCGTGATGGTCATGTATGGTGGTCAGATTGTCGAACAAACAACTACGAAAAAACTACTCCAGCACCCAAAACATCCATATACCAAAGGACTTTTAGCAAGTTTACCTCATTTAGATGAGGATGTTGAGCGACTTGGAATGATTAAAGGCACTGTTCCTCCGGCATTCAATTTTCCGAAAGGATGTCGTTTCTCTACCCGCTGTCCTTATGTCATGGATATATGCACACAATCCAATCCAGGGCTATATGAAATTGAGGCAGACCATTTTGTTCGTTGCTATCTTTATGAGGAAGGTGGCATAAACCATGACAATTAAAGAAGACAAGCTTCATACAGAATCAGTTGAAAGGGAACGCAAATCCGAGGTCCTCGTCTCTGTTAATCATGTGAAAAAATACTTTCCTATCAAAGGGGGGATCATGAAACGAACAGTTGGACATATAAAGGCAGTCGATGATATATCTTTCAAGATCTTCAAAGGGGAAACACTCGGTATTGTTGGGGAATCAGGTTCAGGTAAATCTACATTAGGGCGGATCATTCTTCGATTATTAGAGCCAACAGATGGGCAAATCATTTTTAATGGTATGGATATCTCCTACTTACGGCAACGGAAAATCCGACCTTATCGAAATGATATGCAGATGGTATTTCAAGACCCTTTTGCTTCATTAAATTCTAAAATGAGTGTTCAAGAACTGATCGAGGAACCATTAGTCGTTCAGGGTAAATTATCAAAGACTGCTCGAAAACAAATGGTTATTGAAATGATCCGAAAAGTCGGTTTACAAATGGAAGACCGTCAAAAATACCCGCATGAATTTTCGGGTGGACAACGACAGCGAATCAGTATTGCACGCGCATTAGTTCTTCAACCTAAATTTGTTATTTGTGATGAACCCGTATCAGCATTAGATGTATCGATCCAAGCACAAGTATTAAATCTCATGAAAGACCTCCAAGATGAGCTGGGACTCACTTATTTATTTATCGCCCATGATTTAAGTGTTGTTAAACATATAAGTGACCGTGTTGCTGTTATGTACTTGGGTAGAATCGTTGAAGTCGCACCGAAGCAATCACTCTATGAACATTCTCTTCATCCATACACCCAAGCACTTCTTTCATCCATTCCTGTCATTCATTCCGAAACAGATACAAA
>DATGSG010000035.1:0-43998 GCA_035302925.1 Virgibacillus sp.
CGCTGTTTGTGCGCGACTTCCGCTGTTCGTGCGCGACTTTGCGCTGTGTGTGCGCGACTTTGCGACGTTCGTGCGCGAATTTGCAATATAAAAGACAATCTATAACTAATAAACTACATCCAACATTTCCTTCATTTCAAACATCCATTCATGCATGTTGTTCCATTTCAATACATCTTGTTAAGATTTCATGTCATCTTGTATATATAAGGCGGTGAATTCATTGTTGGAGATTAAAAATGTAAGTAAGCAATATAAAAATACCTGCGCATTAAAAGATGTTTCTATAACCATACCAAAGGGGAGGTGCTACGGCCTAGTCGGTCCAAATGGAGCAGGTAAATCCACCCTCCTAAAGATAATCTCGACTGTGATTCAAGATTATCAAGGACAGGTTTTCTTTAATAACCGAGTGCTTGATCATAAAACTAAAGAAAACCTCGGTTATATTCCACAAGAGATTTGTTTAGAACAAACAGTCTCAGCTATACAAAACCTGCATTTTTTTGGAAAGATACATGGTTTAAAAGGGAATCAATTACGACAACGTGCGGAAAAAATCCTATCGTATATCGGATTAAAAGACCGAGGAAAAGATAAGGTGTTAACCTTTTCTGGGGGAATGAAACGACGCTTAAATATTGGGTGTGCTCTGATGAATAACCCAACAACAATCATCATGGATGAGCCGACAGTAGGAATTGATCCCCAATCAAGAAACTATATTTTCGATATGATTGAAAATCTTAAGCAAACAGGTTGCACCATTATTTATGCGAGTCATTATATGGAAGAGATAGAACAATTGTGTGATGAAGTAGCATTTATTGACCAAGGTGAAGTTGTAGATAGTGGCAAAATAAACATATTATTACAAAAATATGCGGCCCCCTCTATTTTTGTAAAAGGAAAGAACGGTTTACCGACAAATATTGAACAGGATGCGACAATAAAAGAATCCAAAAACGGTTATTTACTATCAACAAAAAAACCATTAATAGTTATGGATAAACTGGTACACCATTACCTTAAGAATGCGCATGATTTAGAGCGGTTAGAACTTGTGCAACCTCGATTAGAAGATGTGTTTTTTTTATTAACGGGAAAAGAGCTACGGGATTGATTATTATTAAATCATGTGAATGAATTTCATAATTGCTAAAACCAGCAACATCGATACAGTATGTATTTAAAAACGGTTTAACGCAACTATATGTTGTACTGGTGTTGCACTAAACCGGTATTATGAAATTCATTAATGTATGCTAACATAATAATTATAGGAGGATTTCTATGGGTGCTATGATCACTTTAGAAATGAGAAAGAATTTACAAGACAGGGGGCTATTATTTTGGACGTTGATTTTGCCCATTATTTTTACCGTATTGTTTATAGCTGTATTTACTTCCGGGTCAAATGAATCAGTCAGGGATCAGGTAATTACTTCTATTATTCCAGGCTATATCGTTATGTTCATATTTTTCATCATGATCACAATGGTCGAAACATTCATAAAGGATTTAAATTCGGGTATGACAGCTCGGCTAGCGAGCACACCATTATCACCTTATTTATACCTGCTCGGAAAGTGGATCCCATATATCTATATCGTATTAACCCAAATCATCGTTTTATTTGCATTTGGAAAGCTTGTTTACAATATTCCACTAGGGCAACCATTGTTACTTTTGGCGCTTTCACTTTCTTTAACGTTCACAGTGACAGGACTTGGATTAGCGTTAGCTTTACTTGTCAAGACATTTAATATGGGGTTAGCAATCACACAGGTTTTCGCTTTAGGTGGCGCTATATTAAGTGGCTTATGGATGCCAATTGATATGATGCCAAACTTTATACAAGGGATTAGTCGATTCCTACCCCAATACTGGGCACATCAGGTCCTTCAAGAAGCGATGACAGGAACTCTTCAGTATGCTGACTTCATCATAGCGTGGTTTATATTATTTGGCTTTGGTTTACTTGGTTTTGTTATAGCGTTCATTCAATATCCAAATTTCTTAAAACGTGCAAGGAGCTAACTATATATATGTAACAGCGGAGGTCGATTAAAATATGAAGATCAATATCGATATTGATGACAAACATGAACATACATCGATAACGATTCAAGCGAAGGAATGGTCTGAGGAAATTGAAGAACTTGTTAATATTATCAAAAAAAGAAAGCCACAACGTTTATTTGGTATCGAGGGAGAGCAAACGATTATCTTAGAGCCAAATGACATTGAATTTGTTTATGCGGAACAACGGAAAGTATTTGCCGTCCTCGACAATCGCATCCTTGAGTTAAAAATGAAACTATATGAAGTTGAAAACATACTCGCTCCTTATGAATTTATGAGGTTTTCAAAATCAGTCATCGGCAATTTAAGTCATATCCATCGTTTTGAATTATCCTTTAATGGAAATCTCTGTGTGTACTTTCATTCTGGAAACAAGGAATACATTTCAAGGAAATATGTGATGGGTATAAAAGAAAAATTACTGAACGGAGGGCCTTCTAATGAAAATAATGACTGAAATGATCAAACGAAGCATGGCCGGAATCGCTGTTGGTGGAATCATTACATTTGGTGCTCTGACTATTTTAATGGTAAATCAGATTGAAGCGCCTATAACTACAATATGGCTCTATATGTTAGCAAGTCTAATCATGGGAATTTACTATGGATTGGCTTCATTTATATTTGAGCGTGAGCAATGGAGCCCTTTAATTAAAACTGTTATTCACTTTAGCCTATCCATCAGTATATACTTTATGATCGCCTTATCACTCGGATGGATACCCTTTACATTCATAGCCATCTCCTTAACTAGTTTAGTATTCATCGTTTTATATGCGATCATTTGGATTGTCATCCAGCTCTATTATAAACGAATGGAAAGCCATTTAAATAAAAATTTACAAAGTAGAAAATGAAAAATTGAGTGGATCATAAGTATAAGCTGAAAAAAGTTTGCAAAAAAACGACGCAATCCCCGCTGTTCATGCGTGAATTGCGTCGTTTATATATGATTTATACGGTCGGTGCGCGACTTTGCGACGTTCCGTGCGCGACTTTACGCGATCCATGCGCGACCTTGTATTATAATGGATAAGCTAGCTATTAATTAATAAGCTCTTCCCCAATAAACCAATTCCTTCGCTTCTTTACCGCAACATACACATGTATCGGCTATTTTTTCCTCTTCAAACGGAATGCAACGGGATGTTGCTCCTGTTATTTCGCGAACTTCTTCTTCACAAGTAACATCTCCACACCACATTGCTTTAATGAATCCTGTTTCTTCCTCAAGCGTTTGTTTAAACTCTTCCATCGTTGTAGCGTTGTTCGTTTTTTCCGCTCGATGTGCTACTGCTTTTTCAAACATATTTTGCTGAATTTCTTCTAACAATACTGGCAACCGTTCATTCAGATCCTGTAACGCAACAAATTCCTTTTCACTCGTATCACGACGAACGAGAACGACTTGCTCCTTTTCAATATCTTTTGGTCCAATTTCAATTCGAACGGGATAACCTTTCATCTCGCTCTCATTAAATTTCCAGCCAGGCATATTGTCACTATCATCAATACCCACTCGCACAATATCTTTTAATTGATCACGCAGATCATAGGCTTTATCCAAGACACCCTCTTTATGCTGCGCGATTGGTACAATAATTGCCTGTGTTGGAGCAATACGTGGTGGGATCACTAGTCCTCGATTATCACCATGAACCATGATGAGCGCACCAATTAAACGTGTCGTAACTCCCCATGATGTTTGGTGAACAAGTTGCTGATTACCTTCTTTATCCAAATACCGGATGTCAAATGCCTCGGCAAAACCAGTGCCAAAATGGTGTGACGTCCCAGCTTGTAGAGCCCGACCATCATGCATCAAACTTTCAATTGTTAATGTATACTCCGCACCAGAAAACTTTTCGCTTTCGGTCTTCGTTCCCTTTAATACCGGCATCGCTAAGTAGTTTTCACAAACATCTGCATATACATTTAACATTTTCTCTGTTTCCTCAGCCGCTTCTTCATGTGTCGCATGTGCTGTATGACCTTCTTGCCAATGAAACTCTAAAGAACGTAAAAATGGTCGCGTTGTTTTTTCCCAACGAACAACATTAGCCCACTGATTATAAAGCATTGGTAGATCACGATAAGAGTGAATATTATTTGAGTAATACTCACAAAAAAGCACTTCTGAAGTAGGACGTATACTGAGACGCTCGGCTAATTTTTCGCCCCCAGCGTGAGTTACCCAAGCTACTTCTGGCGCGAAACCCTCGACATGATCTTTTTCCTTTTGTAATAAACTTTCTGGAATGAGTAAAGGAAAGGAAACATTTGAATGCCCTGTTTCTTTAATTTGGCGATCTAATTCATCACGCATATTCTCCCAAATTGCAAATCCGTATGGCTTAATAATCATTGTTCCTCGGACAGATCCATAATCAACTAATTCCGCTTGTTTCACAACATCTGTATACCACTGTCCAAAATCATCTTCCATTGCTGTCACTTTTTCAACGAACTTTTTACCTTTACCCACTAGAAAACACCTTCTTCTTATTATTTAAATGAGAACTGAATGTATTTCATAGTTACCAAAATCAGCAACATCGATAGGACATGTAGTTAAAAATGGTTCAACGAAACTATATGTTGTATCGGTGTAGCACTAAACCAGTATTATGAAATTCATTAAACTATTTTACGATTAAAAATACGCACAAAAAAAACCCCATCCGAAAAGGGACCGAGATGTGGTGGTACCACCCTTGTTTATAGTTTGAATAACACAACTATACACTTTAGCATGATAACGGTTATGAACCGCGCGCATCTTTTAGGACTGCCCCTCCTGATGGCGAACTTCAAGGTTGGTTCTCTCTTATCCCTTTGGAAATTCACAGCCCCATTTCCTTTCTGCTAAAGGTACTAAAAGATACTATTCCTTTTCAACGCTTTTATAAATGACCAAATTCATGCATCATTATATTTAAGTTTATATTTCTTAATATATATGTCTAACAATGGTTTGTCAAGGGTTCTATAATATTGGTATGTGGCAACTTTTACTTGGTTAAGCTATAGGACGTGCCACCGGTGTTTATTAAAAATCTACCATCTATCCGTTAATTGCTAACCAGCAGAATATATCTCGTTCATATTGCCCATTTGGTGAGTAAATAGAGTAAAGTAGCATAGAATAAAACCATTATATATGAAGCTGGAGATGATCCTATGTCAAATACACAGCAAATGCCTCAAGAAGAGGGTATTGATAATAGTTTAAACCTATTGCGGGAAGGTTATATGTACATTTCGAATCGATGCGACGGTTTTAACTCTACCGTTTTTCAAACACGGCTACTCGGAAATAAAGCAATTTGTATGACTGGAAAAGATGCGGCGACCATTTTTTATGACACTGAAAAATTTATACGAAAAGATGCGGCACCAAATCGAGCGATTCAAACTTTGTTTGGAAAGCATAGTGTACAGACTCTCGATGGTCTCGAACATCAACATCGTAAAAAGATGCTCTTGTTAGAGACAATAGACCCTCAGAAACTCCAAGAGCTAACACAGATCGTAACGAGCGAATGGGAAAATGCAGTCGAACAATGGATTCAGATGGATGAAGTGATTCTGTATGAATCTTCCCGGGAAATCATGTGCAGGACGGCATGTAAGTGGGTAGGTGTACCGTATGAAGAAAAGAATATCAAGCAATTAACAACAGATTTAACAGCGATGTTTGAATCAGCCGGCGCTGTTGGCCCCACTCATTGGCGAGGACGAAATGCACGGAATCGCATAGAGAAATGGCTTTGTACCCTTATTGATCATGTTCGGGCGGGGGAAGTAAATCTGTCTGACGATTCAATTTTTCATAACTTTTCCTTCTATCGTGATTTAGCAGGTCAGCTTCTCGATCCAGAAACAATTGCCGTAGAAGTAATCAATCTATTAAGACCCATTGTCGCCGTTTCAATTTACATTAATTTTATGGCACTAGCTCTTCACCATTATCCAGAGGAAAGTGAAAAAATAACAAAAGTTGATGATGACTATACCAAGTGGTTTGTGCAAGAAGTCCGACGATTCTATCCCTTCTTTCCCTTTACGATTGCACAAGTAAAGCAATCATTTACATGGAAAGGCTATCCATTTGAAGCCGGCACGATTACACTGCTTGATCTGTACGGAACGAATCATGATTCTGATATTTGGAAAAACCCAGGTTTGTTTGTGCCAGAACGTTTTATGAATTGGGAAGAGAATCCTTATTCTTTTATCCCTCAAGGTGGCGGGGATTACTTGTTAGGTCATCGTTGTGCTGGTGAATGGGTTACAATTGAAATCATGAAAGTAAGTCTACACTTTTTAGCAAATCGGATAACATATCACATTCCTGATCAAGATTTAAGTTTCAGTCTTGTGAACATGCCAAGTAAGCCAAGAAGTAATATAATTATGCAAAACATACAGCACAAAACGTCCCCAACATGATGAAAAAAGCCTCTTCCTGTGCCTGAAAGAAAGTGTTATGCTGTGCAAATAATCGAGTGGTTATCAATTAAACCCTCTATATTCTTTAGCATAATAATTTCCATAGAGGCTCTTTCTTTTTTTCTACTAAAATTTTATTTTACCCCCGAGAACTATTTCTTACACACCTAATGTTGCAGGTTTTCATAGGAATCTGTACGATATAAATAATAGTTTATTCAAGGAGGGGTTATTTTGCTTACAGATTATCATGTGCATATGGCTGAAACAGGTGAGTTTACGATGGAGTATTTACAAGAATACATAAATAAAGCACGTAAAGAAGGGATTCAGGAGCTTGGCATTTCCGAGCATGCTTACTTCTTTTGGGAAACAAAAGACATTTTGTCTAATCCCTGGGTCGATAATCGACGTCATCTGAGTTTTAAAGATTATCAAGCCTTCTTTGATAAAGCGAGGCTGGAAGGTTTTCCAATTAAGATGGGCATTGAAATGGACTATACGCCAGGGAAAGAAAAGGAAATGGAATCATTCATTAAGGCTCATCCATTTGATTATGTGATCGGTTCTGTTCACTGGATTGGAGATTGGGGAATTGACTTAGCCGATTTTAAAGATGAATATGATAAACGGGATATTAAAGAAGTATACACACAGTATTATGACCAGATCATTACATTAGCAGAATCGAAGTTATTTGATTTCGTTGGGCATATTGATTTAATCAAGATCTTCTCTTATCGACCAGATGATCAAGCATTTATTGATGCACAATATGATCGGGTTGTCGAAGCTCTAGCAAAATCAGATACATGCATTGAAATTAGTTCGGCAGGCCTTAGAAAGCCTGTAGGAGAGATTTACCCAGATCCTCGTTTCCTGCAGAAGTGCTATGATGCAGGTGTCGGGATTGTTCTATGTTCAGATGCCCATATGCCAAAGCATGTTGGTTTTGCCTATGATCAATCAATTGAACTCGCGCGATCTGTAGGATATACACAAATAGAAACTTTTACACAAAGAAAAAGACACTCACATCCACTCGCTTAAACTAACAAACGGCCCCTTCTTCTCGAAGATGGGCCGTTTGTTAATTTTATAATTCGATCGAGGTAACTTTGTTAATCTCCGTTAACTTCAGTACATCATCTAACTTTTCTTTTTCTAATGGTTTATCAACACTTAACATCATAATGGCTTCCCCGCCAGCCTCTGAACGGCCTACTTGCATCGTTGCAATATTGATATTGTTTTCCGCAAGAAACGTACCGACTCTACCAATGGCTCCTGGTTGGTCTTTATGGTGGATCATAATCATATTACCGGCTGGTGCAACATCCATGCTATAATTATCCACTCGGACAATTCGTTCACCAAGTCCATTTAATAATGTACCGACAACCGTTCTTTTTGTTGATTTTGTCTTTATTTCAACCGTTAATAAGTTCGTAAATCCACGCGCATTCGTCGTTCTACTTTCGTGAACCGAAATCCCCTTTTTCGTTGCGAGATAAGCTGCGTTTATATTGTTTACCCGTGTACCTAGTATTGGCCTTAACAAACCTTTGACAGCATTACGTGTGATTGGACCGACTTCTAATTCCGTTAAATCCCCCGCATAATACACATTCAGTTCCTCAACCATCTCATCCTCTAAACGTGATAAGAATTTCCCTAACTTCTCAGATAGATGGAAATAAGGCTCGATTTTCTTCATAATCTCTTGCGGTACAGACGGGATGTTTACAGGATGTAATGCGAGCCCCCCAGAGAGGATTGTGACAACATCTTCACTCACATCAACGGCAACACCCTCTTGTGCTTCAACCGTGCTCGCCCCTAAGTGAGGTGTAGCAATGACTTGATTCAATTCCAATAGTTTATGGTCTGTCGCTGGTTCTTCCTCAAACACATCGATCGCTGCACCTGCCACCTTCCCACTTACAATCGCATCATATAAAGCATCTTCATCAATAATTCCACCGCGCGCGCAGTTAATGATGCGTACATCATCTTTCATCAATTTAAAAGTATCTGCATTAATAATATGACGTGTTTCCTTTAATAAAGGGGTATGAACCGTAATAAAGTCAGCAGTTTTCACAACTTCTTCTAACGTACCACAATCAATTCCCATATTCCCCGCCTTTTCTTCTGTTAAAAAGGGATCATAGGCAATGACTTTCATCCGTTGACCTATAGCCCGGGCTGATACCTCCGTACCAATCCGACCTAGTCCAATAATACCAAGCGTTTTGCCTTTCAATTCGACACCAACATATGATTTACGATCCCATTCTTTATGCTGTAACGAATGATAAGCTTGCGGAATATTTCTTGCTAATGCCATTAACATCGCAATGGTATGTTCTGCAGCCGAGTTAATATTCGCATTCGGCGCATTAACAACAATAACCCCATTTGCTGTCGCAGCTTTTAAATCGATATTATCGACACCGACACCTGCGCGACCAACCACTTTTAATCGTGTTCCACTCGCGATCACTTCCGCCGTTACTTGGGTCTGACTACGAACTAATAAGGCATCAAAATCCTTGATTCGTTTGAGCAATGCTTCTTTTGATAAATCCGTTTCTACGACTACTTCAATACCTTCTGCTTCACGTAGTGGAATAAGTCCTTCCTCGCTAAGTGGATCAGCAACTAATACTTTATATGTCATTCCTTCATTCCTCCGGCTAGATAAACTTCCTGTGCCGCTGATACACCTTGGCCTAATATAATCTGCTTACCTATCTTTTGCAGACCAATCTCTAGTATACTAATTATTTGCAGGACATCGGCTGCCGTACAATAACCCATATGGCCAATGCGAACGATTTTTCCCTTTAAATGTTGTTGTCCACCAGCTAAATCTAAACCAAAGTCTTTTTTTACTTGTTTTCTTAGTTCTTCACCATCAAAATCAGCTGGACGAATGGCCGTAACGGTTGGTGATGCAGACTCATCCGTTGTTAATAAAGGAATCCCTAATGCTTTCATCGCCGCCCGCATCATTTCCTTCATCGTGTCATGCCGTAAATAGACAGCTTCTAACCTCTCTCTCTCGAATAAATTCAAGACTTGCTCCAATCCAAATAATAAGGAGACAGCTGGTGTAAATGGTGTAGAGTTGTCTACTAAATTTTGACGGTATTTACGTAGGTCTAAATAGAATCTTGGTTGTTTATTCGCTTCAATCACTTTCCAAGCACGATCACTAGCAGCAATGAAGTTTAATCCTGGTGGAAGCATCATTGCTTTTTGAGATCCCGAAACAAAGATATCGATCCCCCACTCATCCATTTGTGTATCGATCCCGCCAACACAGGAAACACCATCTGCGATCACGAGTGCTTCGGAATGTTTATGTACAACACGGCTAACTTCGCTAATCGGATTAATAATTCCTGTTGATGTTTCACAATAGGTAATAAATACAGCTTTTATCTGTGGATTTTCTTGCAAGAATGACTTTACATCCTCAGGACGAACTGCTTCACCCCAAGTCACTTCAAGACGATGGACATGCAATTCGTACGTTTCACATATCTTCGCAAATCGATCACCAAAAGCCCCCGAGACAATAACTAGAACCTCTTCTCCCGCTGTGACTGTATTGACAACCGCTGCTTCTAACCCCGAAGTACCACTCCCTGTTAGAATCATTACATCCTGTTTTGTTCCAAACACCTTCTTTAACTTTGTTTTGATTCCTTGCATAAGAATCGTTGTTTCCTTGCCTCGGTGCCCAATCATTGGTTGATTCATTGCTTGCTGAACACTTGATGGGATTGGGGATGGTCCCGGAATTCGAAGTAAATTTGTATCTTGCTGCATTATTTGTCTCCTCTATTCTTTATAATATAATTTTCAAATGAACCTTTCTATTAATTCAGATTAATGAACATAGAGAATATCATTTTCTTTGTAGAGATCACTTTATATGACTTTTGCCCCAAGGGTCGATGTAAAGTGAGTTAATGCCCATTCATGCCCCTGTTGATTAAAACTAGCTACGGCATCTTTATGAACAACAATGTCAAACCCCTTATTATACGCATCGATCGCAGTATGTAAAATACAAATGTCTGTACATACCCCTACTAAATGTAATTCTGTTATATCTCTTTCACGTAATTTAATTTCTAGATCTGTACCCGTAAAAGCACTATAACGCGTTTTTTCAAAATAATAGACAGTGGGATTATCTTTATTCTCCCCATATACCGTGGCAAGCTGTCCATATAATTCTTTACCCGAAGTGCCCCTAATATTATGCGGTGGAAATAATGCTGATTCTGGATGATATGTATCCTCTTCTTCATGAGCATCGATCCCAAACGCTACAAAGTCTCCTGCTTTGATAAATTCCTTTGTTAAAGAGACAATCTGAGCTTCAATGTCTTGCCCAGGTTTACCACAGGTTAACTTGCCATCTACTGCCACAAAATCATATGTGTAATCAATATTAATTAATGCACGCTTCATAATATATCCCCCTATTTATTCAATCTATATATAACGATAAATCTCAACTTAATGTATACTGAATTACGAATGATAGCGAAAAAACGTTCGTGATACATTGCACATGTCTCGGGATGTAGATTTTATAAACCTTAATGAATTTCATAATCCCTATTTATAACTATATCACACCAACAACGAAGTGACATTGCTGCTTACGGTAATTATGTAATTCATTCACTTATGAACTATAGTCTACTATAAGCGATCTACATTTATATTTACAGTTTCATGATTCATGATGGAAAGGTAGTCGTTACCTTAATATCATGTGCTTGACCTTTTGTACGCATTGCTGCATGGTATGTAGGTCCGACGATTCGTTTGTATGAGAATCCATACTCAATCGCTGTTGTAATAAAGCTCTTTGCTAAATAAACGGCTTCCTCAACCGAATGACCTTTAGCCAAATAAGCTGTTATGGCAGCTGAGTACGTACACCCAGCACCACTTGTGTGAACGGTATCAATACGTGGAGCTTCAAATGTAGTTAACTCTTTTCCATCATATAACACATCTACTGCTGGACCATCCAAAAGTCCTCCTTTAACTAATACATAATACAAACCATGTTGATGCAAGTCAATGGCAGCTTGTTTTAAATCGTCAACAGTCGTTAACTCTCGCCCATTCAATAAAAAGGAAGTTTCGGGCATATTTGGTGTAATAACTTTTGCTAATGGTAGTAATTTCTCTTTCAGTATGTCAATGGCATCATCTTCTAGAAGCTTCGAATCTAATTTACCAATCATGACTGGATCAACAACAAGATTTTCAACTGTCGACTTGTTAATCAAATCAACAACCTTTTCAATCACTTCTTTTGAAAAAAGCATGCCTGTTTTTAAGCCGTCTATCCCTACCTGTTCCATCGCCGTAGAAAACTGTGCTTCAATGGCTTCAAGTGTTTGTGGGTGCACATTTTTATTCGTGTGTGGATGTCGTGCAACAATTGCCGTTACGACACTCATCCCATAAACATCAATTTCTTGAAATGTCTTTAAATCTGCTTGAATTCCTGCACTGCCGCCTGCTGCTGAGCCTGCGATCGTGAGTACTCTCGGTGGCTTTATCATTAAACATTTCCTTTCTTTATGAGATCTGCTAGTTTTATGCTTGATTGGGCTCATTTTGCTGGTCCTGATAGTGCTCTTCTATAGATATTGTCTGGCCTTGCATTCCCCCCTCAAAAATTAGCGAGCTTCCTTTCGTCGCAGAATGGATAAGCGTGTCTCCTCACCTTTACTAATTCTTTTATAGTTCTCAACATGCTTGACAATAAATAGCAAAAAGATGATAAATGCAACGAACAGTGTCGTAACACCAAATGTAAATTGAGTGTATGCGAGAAAGGATACATACATAAAAAATGTCCCTACTACAAAATAGTCTGTTGCCACAGCAATAACCAATAGAATAGTAATCCCCATAATAGCGATCCGCCAATCCATGACTAATAAGGACCCAATGAAGGATGCAGTACCTTTACCACCATTAAACTTCATTGTAATTGGATAATTATGACCGATGATGACAAAGACCATATTAATATATATGAATAACGTTTGCGCCTCGTTAATAATACCGTTTTTATTTAGTATAAAGATAATTAATAAGATTGATAAGACCGCTTTAAATACATCAATAAATGCAACAAACAAACCATATCTCCAACCTAATAACAGAGTCGCATTCGTTGCCCCAGCATTTTTCATTCCTGTTCCTTTAATATTTACACTTTTGTAATTCCCGATGATTTGCGAACCGTGAATACAGCCAAATAAATAGCCGATTAAAATCGTAATCAACACATACATCTTTTCACCTATTTTCCTTCACACTTATTTACTATTTACTATTATACTACATCCTCTCTTTTTATATATAGTAAAATAATGAGTATATGAATACCAACTTTAATGAATTTCATAATAAAAATGCGCCATAATAGACACCAACCATAATCATCACGTATACTTAAACAGTCTAGACTATTAAAAATACTCCAAATTCGTCAATTAGGAGGACATTCTATGGAGCTATCAGGTATCCACCACGTTACTGCTATCACGGCTGATGCAAGTGCCAATTTTTACTTTTATACAGAAGTACTAGGAATGCGTCTTGTTAAGAAGACAATCAATCAAGACGATACATCAGTATACCATTTATTTTATGCTGATGAAATAGGTAGACCTGGAACAGATCTCACTTTTTTTGAAATACCAACAGCAACAAATAAAACGCATGGAACAAGTAGCATTTCTGGCATATCTTTACGCGTACCAAGTGATGCAGCCTTATTATATTGGCTTGAACGATTCACAGAATTTAATGTAGAGCATGATGGAATTGCAGAACAAGCAACCCGGAAAGTCATCCATTTCCGCGATCCTGAGGGACAGTGCCTCACACTTGTTTCCGATGAAACAAATATAGGGATCGATGGAGGGCGTCCTTGGCAGCAGAGCAATGTTCCAGTAAAGCATGGGATAACAGGGATTGGCCCTTGTACAATTACTGTAGGAAATGTCGCTTCAACCATCACAGTATTAACAAGATTACTTACATTTCAGCAGGTTGGAAGCTATCCATCATCCATTGACAATCAAGATGATGTCATTGTGTTGTCTTTAAATAATGGAGGAACAGGTGCTGAAATCCATTTGGAAAGCCGGACAGATCTCCCACAGGAAACATCTGGAAGTGGTGGTGTACACCACATTGCCCTCCGTGTAAAAGATGAAGATTCATTAAGGAAATGGAAAGATTATTTAGATAACGCACGCATGCCAAACTCTGGCTTAGTGGATCGTTTTTATTTCAAGTCTGTTTATTTCCGGGAACCGAATGGAATCTTGATCGAGCTCGCAACAGATGGACCTGGTTTTACAATTGATGAAGATGTAAATCATTTGGGTGAGGCGTTATCATTACCACCCAACTTCGAAAGTAAACGAAAAAGAATTGAAGCGAAATTAACTCCATTACACACGGAAAGACCACAGGATTAAGTTCGCTTCTACTATACATACATGGACATCATATAAATGAATTCAAAAAGTCGGTTCATTAAGATGGGTGTCGCGAAAATTTCATAACGTATTGATAGACCCCAGAGCCCTTGGGAATTCCTAGTGGAATTCCCAAGGGCTCTTGTAGTATTGTACATTTGGAGATTATCCCGTAAACCTCCCGTGCTTTGCTCCGTTCTTAAGCTTTTCATCCCAGAGTGCCTAACCAAATTTATTGCTTCACACTCTCTTTGACCATCCAAACTTCAGGATAGCTCCTTTTTTATTATTTTATCGTCCGAAACACCATTCTTCTTCATTCATTATACAATAGTAAGTTTCAAGATGTTACTTTTATACCTATTTGTACATTCCTTCGGATAAAGTTTCCACCAAAAAGAGTGCTATCCTTAGTAAATCAAACGATCATATAGCAATCTATTGGATACGTAAGCTTGATTTACTACATCCAATCATATGCAATTATATACGTAACAATGGATTCTTATAGTGTTTGTATCTAGTTTTGAATACCTATATTATTAATGATAAGATCGTTTTCAACATTTTTGGAAAATCAAAGGGGGGCTTTTTTTATAATGAAAAAATTACTATTTCCAGTCTTATTATTCTTCACAATTATCATACTTGCTGCATGTGGATCAGATGATTCTGCAGATAATGATGGTGGCGGGGACGATGCTGCTGATGATGCCGCTAGTGGCAAGTTGGCTGAATTACAAGATAAAGGTGTCGTAAAAATCGGGTTCGCTAATGAAGAACCTTACGGCCATGAAAATGATGAGGGTGAATTAACAGGAGCTTCTGTTGATACTGCAAAAGCAGTTTTTGCCGAACTCGGTATCGATGAAGTAGAAGGTCATTTAGCTGATTATGACCAGCTTGTTCCCGGATTAGGCGCTGGTAAGTTTGATGCGATTACCTCCGGAATGGCTATTACACCCGAGCGTTGTGAAAATGCTGCGTTTGCGGAGCCAGATATGAAATATGGTGAAGGACTTATTGTTAAAAAAGGTAATCCTTTAGACTTACAAAGTTATACAGATATAGCTGATAATTCAGATGCTACGATTTCCATTATGTCCGGTGCTACAGAAAATGATTTTGTGACATCTGAAGGAGTTGACGAAGATCAAATTCAATCAGCCCCAGATATTCCAGCAACCATTGCAGCTGTTGAATCAGGGCGTGCTGACGCTACTACAGGAACAGAAATGACACTGATTATGGCTTTAGAATCAGCTGATTCTGATGAACTTGAATTCGTTGAAGATTTCGAACAACCTGATATTGAAGGGGTTCCAAGTTATGGTGCTGTTGCATTCCATCCTGATAATGATGAGTTACTCGACGCATTCAATGAAAAACTTGCCGAGTTAAAAGAAAGTGGAAAAATTGCAGAAATTCTAGAAGATAATGGTTTTGATGATGAACGTAACTATCCTGAAGATGATGTTACGGCAGAAATGGTCTGTAAAGGGGAAGAATAAGACCGTTCTCAAAGAAACTTCAATATGACTCCATAGGGTTGGCCCCTTACCTAGGGGCTAACCCTATGTTTTTTTAAACGTGTATGAACGCTAGAAGTACATTCATATGATAAAAATAGTGGAATAAAGGAGAGATTATAATTAATGCAATTATTGATATTTTCCCCGATTTAATGAAAGGGCTCAAGATAACAGTAACTGTACTACTGGCTTCAGCTTTTTTCGGCTATTTTATGGCCTTCATTGCTGGCCTTTGCCGCCTTTCCAATAATATCATCTTACGTAAATTTACTGGATTCTACGTTGAAGTCTTTCGGGGTACCTCGTTAATTGTTCAATTGTTTTGGTTATATTATGCGTTACCCATTCTATTTGATATCCATTTAGGAAATGACTTCTGGGTTGGTGCTATCGCTATTGGCCTTAACTATGGTGCATATATGTCAGAAATCGTACGTGGATCCATTTTAGCCGTTGCAAAGGGACAGTCTGAAGCAGCAACTGCGTTAAATTTATCCCGTTTTCAACGGATGCGCTTGATTATTTTCCCGCAAGCCCTTAGAATGATGCTTCCAGAGTTTGGGAATTACTTGATCCAAATGTTAAAAGCAACATCACTTGTTTCATTAATCGGTTTAACCGATGTTCTATACTATGGTGATATCGCCAGAAGTAATGATTTATCAATGGCACCGACCATTTACTTACTAATTCTCGTATTCTACTTCATCCTTGCGCTTCCAATAATTTGGTTGACACGTAAACTTGAAGCCTATTCGAAGAAAGGGGTGGCTAGTCAATGAATGAATGGAGTTGGGACGTATTCCTTGATGCCTTTCCCCTCATTATAAAAGGATTAAATATTACGATTGGCTTAACAATTGCTTGTTTCGTATTTGCTTTACTCTTTGGATTTGTTTGGACGTTTTTAAGGCGAATTCCCATCAAGCCCATTCAGTGGATTGTTATTTGGGTGATGGAGTTTATTCGCTCGACCCCACCATTGGTCCAATTATTCTTCATTTATTATGCCTTTCCAATGGTTCCTGTAGTTGGGATGACTCTGAGCCCATTTACGAGTGCCGTACTTGGTTTAGGGATTCATTTTAGTACGTATATAAGTGAAGTATACCGTTCAGGTATTGATGGTGTTTCCAAAGGTCAGTGGGAAGCTGCTAAAGCAATGAACTTCTCTACAAGCAAAAAATGGACGAAGATCATTTTGCCACAAGCCTTACCACCAACCATTCCAATGTTAGGTAATTACCTAATTATTATGTTTAAAGAAGTGCCGTTAGCCTCGACTATTGGTGTCGTTGGCATCTTACGAATAGCAAATAACTATGGTGCTAAAACATGGGACTATGTAGAACCACTTACCATCGTGGCTATTCTATTTTTACTACTTAGCTACCCTTCCGCTATTCTTATTAGTAAATTAGAGAAGAAAATGAATCGTAGCTTCGATAAAAACACAGTTGTAAATGATGCAAAGTAGTTAAATAAGAAATGAACGGGGATGTAAAGATGCAACCAATTGTAAAGTATGAAGATATATACAAATCTTTTGGAGATGTTGAAGTACTCAAAGGAATTGATCTCGATATTATGCCCGGAGAAAAAGTGGCGATTATTGGGCCAAGCGGTTCAGGTAAAACAACGATTATCCGCATGCTCATGACTCTTGAGCAACCCACTTCAGGCTCCATTATTGTTGATGGTGAGAATTTGTGGAAAATGACTAAAAATAATAGACTCCTATCAGCTAATGAAAAACACCTTCGTCAAGTGCGGGGTGATATTGGAATGGTGTTCCAACACTTTAATTTATTTCCGCACATGACCATTTTGGATAACTGTATGACAGCTCCTATTCAAGTAAAAAAGGAAGACAAAGCATCTGCGAAGAAACGTTCCATTGAAATGCTGGAAAAGGTTGGTCTCGGTGATAAACTAGACTATTATCCAGATCAACTTTCTGGTGGTCAAAAACAGCGTGTAGCGATGGCACGAGCATTGGTCATGCGTCCAAAGATTATGTTGTTTGATGAAGTTACATCTGCGCTTGATCCGGAACTTGTTGAAGAAGTACTTGAAGTGATCCGTGACCTGGCAAAAGAAGGGGAGATGGCTATGGTTCTCGTCACACACGAAATGGAGTTCGCATTAGATATCGCGGACCGTGTTGTCTTTTTAGATGATGGGGTCATTGCCGAGAATGGAACGCCCCGTGAGGTTCTTGAACACTCAGAAAATGAGCGATTGCAAAGCTTCTTACGTCGTTTCAGAAGATAGAAGGAAATCAAGACAAACAAAAAAGTCATTGATCACTGTTAGTGGTCAATGACTTTTCATTTCACTGGCTATTCATCTTCGCCAATGATCTTCACTTCACGTTCTAAGACAACATCATATTTTTCTTTTACGACTTGTTGAACAAACTGAATCAATTCAATATATTCATGAGCCGAACACTCATGACGGTTCACAATAAATCCAGCATGTTTCAGCGATACTTGCGCACCACCAATTTGCTTACCTTGTAACCCACTATCCTGAATCAATTTACCTGCAAAATAACCTGGTGGGCGTTTAAAAACACTGCCACATGATGGATATTCAAGAGGTTGTTTTGATTCACGTTTAAACGTTAAATCATCCATCGTTGCTTTAATATCTTCAGGATCTCCTTCTTTTAAAACAAAGGTAGCCTCTAACACGATATAGGCATTCTCTAATATATTACTTGTTCGATATTCCAAATCAAGCTGAGAAGCTGCTAATGTATGAAGCTCCCCATGGCGATCTACAACTACGGTAGATTCTAAAACATCTTTTACCTCTCCACCATATGCACCTGCATTCATAAAGAGTGCGCCACCGACTGAACCTGGTATCCCACATGCAAATTCTAATCCAGTCAATTTATGTGCCAATGCTTCTCTTGATGCATCAATAATCTTCGCACCACTCTGTACGACAAGCGTTGTCCCAGTGATATTAATTTCGGCTAGTTTCCCCAGGTTCATAACAATCCCACGAATTCCACCATCTTTAATTATCAAATTTGACCCATTTCCAAGTAATGTAAATGGTACTTCTTCTTCATTTGCTAGTTTTACAATTTCTTGAACATGTAAATATGTTTCTGGCGTCACAAAGAAATCAGCCTGCCCACCTAAGCGAGTGTATGTATAACTTTTTAAAGGTTTATTAACCATCACATTTTTCTCGGATACGATCTTTATTAACTTTTTATATAATTGATGATCAGCCACCACTTCAATCATTCCTTTATTTATAGTTCATTTGTAGATTACAATAGAATATTCTCATCTCATCCTAGATGTTCCAATTTCAATCTATGACATCATACCATACATTTTATAGTCGTGGCTAGATAATTTATTATCCTTTTTATAAAGGGGTCAGTCCCCCGCCATGGTGCAGTGCTAATGTGGCGGGGGACTGACCCCTTTATGTTTCTTTAGATTGTCGTTTCTACATCTGCTTTATCTTTTAATTGTCCAATTTTCTCTTCTAACATTTCCATTTGTTTGCGTTCAGATAGATCAGCTTTCAGATCCTCTTTAATCTCATCAAACTCTGGAATTTCTTCATTACCTTCTTTTAATTCATCATATGTCTCTTTCACTTCATCATCTGTGACCTTGGCCTCTTCGAGTTCGGAATTCATATATTCGTCCAACACAAGTTCGAATGTAAGCTGTTCCTTATAGTCGTCTTCTGTTAAATTAAATTGTTCCAATACCATTGTAAATTGCTCTTCATTTTCTGACTTAATTTTCTCTAGTTCTGATTCAACATCTTTTTTTGAAACATCAATCCCTTGTTCTGTTGCGTCTTGCATAATCAGTTCACGTTCAACCAGTGCATCTACAACTTGTTCTTTTATTGAATCTTGATCACTTACATCAAGTCCTTGTTGCCCGAACATCATTTTTGTCTGTGCATATGTGTTGTTATACTCAAGTCCTTTAATATCAGTGCCATTGATACTCGCAATGACCTCGTCCTCGTCAACCTTTTCTTCTTTCGTCATCTCAAGATCTTGCTCCTCTTGCTCTGCTCCAGCATCTTCTGATTCTTTAGGTTTGTCATCCTTCTTCTTCTCACCTTCAGAGTCTCCGCCACAAGCTGCCAAGACGACAGTCAAACTAAGTGCTAATCCAAACATTATTAACCTTTTCATCATTTTTCACCTTCACTTCCTAACATTGTGTATCCATTCAAACACATTCCAACGAACAATAGCAAGCAGATTTAGCCAGATGACATAGATGTAGTCTATATTACTTAACTCTGCCACACTTCATTATGTTTATACATTTAAAAAGCGAAATTCACTTTCAAAAGCTCAACTAGCCTTTGATCATAAACTTCGCTTATCTACTTAGAATGAATTTCATAATTGCCAAAATTGGCAATACCGATACAATATGTAGTTAAGAACGGATCAACGAAACTATATGTTGTAGCGGTGTTGCACTAAACCGGTATTATGAAATTCATTAACTTACTCTAAACTTGCGTCAATCTCTTCAATCATTTCAGTAACAGATACAAGCCCGCCACCAGATAAATACCAATATTCTGGATCAAGATAAGTAATATTGTCATCTTCATACACTTTCGTTTCCTTGATCAGCTCATTCTCTACGATCTTCTTAGCTGATGATTCTTCACCAATTGCTGCACTTCGGTCGACAACGTATAAAAGATCGGGATCTTTTTCTACAACATATTCAAACGAAACATTCATACCATGAGTGGATGCTTCAATATCCTCGTCTGCAGCCTCTACGCCAAACACATCATGAATGATACCAAATCTCGAGTTCGGACCATATGCACTAATCTTATCATCATTTGCGAGAATAATTAATCCGGTTTGCTCACTAGCTTCTGCCTTTTCTTGTAAGGAGGCAATCGCATCTTCGATTTGTTCTTGTTCTTCTGCCACTTCATCTTCCTTGTCAAACACTTCACCTATAACGGCTAAATTCTCTTTAAATGAATCCATATATCTCGTCGTATCTACGCCAAGATAAATGGTATCGGCAAGTTCTTCCAATTCATCATAAACTTCTGATTGGCGTCCTGAGATAATGATTAGGTCTGGATCAATTTCCGCTATTTTTTCAAAATCAGGTTCTTTCAAGCTCCCCACATTCTCATAATCATCACCTTCGTATTTATCCAAATAGGATGGTATGTTATTTTGTGGAACACCTACCACATCAACGCCGAGCTTATCTAATGTATCTAATGTACCGAAGTCAAAAACAACAACTTTCCCTGGATTCTTTTCAACTTCTGTCGTACCTAATTCATGTTCTACAGTTATCGGTTCGGCCTCTTTACCATCTTGGTCACCCTTTTCCTCATCAGCTTCATCCGTATTTCCACAAGCTGCAACAACCAATACGATAAATCCTAATAGCATAATAAATAGTCTGTTTTTCAAAATGAATTCCTCCTCTCATTTTTTTTAACCAAAGTAAACACAAATACGTTGGTTATCAATCTCTTGAACATTGAAATCCATATCATATATATCCTTCAAGACACATTCATCGATCACATCACATGTCGGACCTTGTTTTACAATCTCTCCATCTTTAAACGCTACAATTTGATCGGAGTAGCAAGATGCAAAGTTTATATCATGAATGACAATGACAATTGTCTTTCCAAGTTCATCTACAAGGCGACGCAATGTTTTCATAATCTGAACAGCATGACGCATATCTAGGTTGTTTAATGGCTCATCAAGTAATATATACTCTGTATCCTGGGCAATGACCATCGCAATGTGTGCGCGTTGGCGTTGTCCACCACTTAGTTCATCTAAGTATTTGTCCTGCATACTTCCTAGCTCCATATAGTCAATTGCCTCATCCACAATCCTCCAATCTTCTTTATTTAGCTTCCCTTGTGAATAGGGAAACCTTCCAAATGAAACCAGTTCCCTAATGGTTAGCTTCAAATTAATGGAGTTGGATTGCTTTAAAATAGAGATCTTTTTAGCAAGATCGCCATTCTTTGCCTTGGTTATATCTTGACCCTCTATTGTGATCTCGCCACCATCTTGTGCAATCAATCTACTAATCATTGATATTAAGGTACTTTTACCCGCACCATTAGGTCCGATAAATGAAGTGATTGTTCCCTTTTCGATGGATAAGGATACATCTTTAATGACCTTCTTATCGTTGTATAGTTTAGAGACACTCTTAATTTTTACCATGATTTATTCTCCTTTAATAAAAGATAGATGAAGTAAATCCCACCAATAAAGTTGATGATTACACTCACTGTCGTTTGAAAGGTGAAGATCTTTTCAACAATAAATTGGCCTCCAATTAAAGCAATAATACTTATAAAAACGGAGCCAAATATCAGGTATTTATGTTTATACGTTTTTAGAAATTCATGAGTCACGTTTACAACAAGTAGGCCGAGAAATGTGATTGGACCGATGAGCGCTGTCGCAACAGATGTGAGTATAGCTACAATGATTAACATATTCTTTACGACAAAGTCATAAGGAACACCAAGATTAACTGCTTGATCTTTTCCTAGCGCAATCACATCCAAGTACTTATAAAATCGTAAGAAATATAAAAAGCATAGAACCATCATGATGATCGATACATAAACTAAATCATTATTCACATTATTAATACTGGCGAACATCTTATCTTGAGCGACCATAAATTCATTCGGATCGATCAGCACTTCCATGAATGAAGTTAAGCTCCCAAAAAATGTCCCTAAGATCATTCCGATTAGTAATAGAAAGTAAATATTATTACCTTCTCCTTTAAATAATAATCTAAATAGTACCAAAGAGAATAATCCCATAATGCTTACCGATATTAAAAAATTGAGATTGCTGCTCATCATAACAAGTGAATTTGAACCAAAGATAAAGATAATAAACACTTGGATGAGTAAATATAGTGAATCTAAACCCATGACACTTGGTGTTAAGATACGGTTATTTGTGATGGTCATGAATATAGTTGTAGAAAACGCAATCGCACCACCAGTTATGATGATTGCTACTACCTTAGTCACCCTTCTCGGTAACAGATAACCGATATTTCCAGTTAAATCATAAAAGATATATAAGACTGCTAGGCAGATGGCTATAATGGCTAGGATAATGGTCTTCTTTTTATAGCCCATATTTTTTTCTCCTTAATAGTAGATAGATAAATATTCCACTACCGATGACCCCTACGGTTAAACTAATAGGGATTTCATATGGATAAATAATCACTCGACCAATCACATCACACATTAAGACAAATACAGCTCCTAGCAAGGCCGTATGTAATAAGTTATTTTTCAAATGGTCACCTTGATAAATAGTAACGATATTTGGAATAATTAACCCTAAAAACGGAATCACCCCAATTGCAAGCACGACAGAGGATGTAACCAATGCCACTATAATAAGTCCAAGATTTACAACTTGCCGGTAATTGAGTCCGAGGTTTTTAGAAAACTCCTCTCCCATTCCTGCAATTGTAAATTTATTCGCATAGAAATAGGCGATCACTAGAATAGGAACACTAACAAACATTAACTCATAATTCCCACTCATGATCATCGAAAAATCTCCCTGCATCCAAGATGACATGTTTTGAATGAGGTCATTCTTATAAGCGAAAAAAGTCGATATTGAGCCAATGATACTACCGAACATCAAACCAACTAGTGGTATGAAGATGGCATCTTTAAATTGAACCTTTTCCAAAATCTTCATAAAGATAAAGGTACCTGCCAATGCGAATGCAAAGGACACGAGCATTTTTTGCAGTGGACTCGCAGCCGTGAAAACCATTAATGATACCAGTATGCCGAGTCTAGCCGAGTCAAGTGTTCCAGCGGTTGTAGGTGAAACAAATTTATTTTGACTTAACTGTTGCATAATCAACCCACAAATACTCATGCTCATACCTGCTATAATAATGCTGAACAACCTTGGTATACGACTTACGAGTAATACTTGTTTCTGATCACCCGTTAATGTTAATAAATCGAGTGGTGATATATCGGATACCCCTATAAAAACGGAAGTGATCGATAATATAATAAGTGCAATGACTAAATAGCGAATTTTCATTAAAATATCCTCTTCTTTATCAATAGATCATCTCTAATGATAATTATTATTACCTTTTAATGAATCTAATCAAGAATGATATTCACTATCAATTAGACTGTAAATAAATTATAGCATACAAAAATAAGAAGTTCAATAATTGCAGAAGTTTCATTTGTACCATGTTCAAACTTCTGACACATATGGAGCCTGACCATGTGCCATATATTATTATACTCCTGTTTAATCATTCAGCTTCTCGACGAACTGACTCCACTTACACGGAGGTTCCTTTATCTAAAAAAAACCACAAAAAATGAATGAATTTACGAGGATTACTCCCGGTAAATCCATTCATTTTAAAGTAAATATGGGTCAATCCTTATTTCGGTCACAGTCTTCATCTGTACAATACGTTGTTTCAGGCTGTTGACTATTCAGTGATTGTAAGTAGGGCTGATCCCTTTCCTCTTCCCACACTTTTTCTAATACCTCAGAGAAGACATCTGGTGGTTGGGCGCCAGAAACGGCATACTTCTCATTAAATACATAAAACGGTACTCCTTTTACTCCGATCTGCGTCGCTAGTTCTTGATCCTCTCTGACAACCTTTGTATACTTCCTAGTTTGCAAAAAATCGAGAACAGCATCTATATTTAAACCAATCTCAGCGGCTAGTTTAGCTAATAAATGATGTTCACCGATATGTTCCGAATCTGTAAAATGAGCTTTTAAAATACGTTCTGTCATCTCATTACCTTTATGCTGCTTAGCAGCATAAATCGCTAGACGATGTGCATCCAACGTATTAGTTGGTTGGATTGTATCAAAATGATACGTTAATCCGACAGTTGTTGCTTGTTCTCTTATATGGGCAGCATTCTGTTTAGCTTCTTCTAAACTGATTCCAATTTTATTAGATAATAATTCATAATAGTTTTTTGTCGGTGTGACTTCAGCATAAGGGTCGAGTTCATAGCTTTTATATTGAACGGTAACATTATTTTTATGAGGGAATTTTTCCAAAGCCGATTCAAACCTTCTTTTTCCGATATAGCAAAATGGACACACAAAATCTAACCAAACCTCAACTTTGATTTAACACACCTCTTTCTGTCAATTATTGTATCATAGACTTGAATTGAGCCGATAATATTGTGCTTGCAAACCCTGATTTTACACATGTTTACTAGTTTTACAATATCAATCATCTCAGTATGCTTACAATAATTGTTGGTGTGAATGATCAGATCTTTTATCGACTTTCCTGAAATCTGTACTTCTATATAAAACCGATCTATTCATTGTATGTTTATTGGTTTTCGTTTAATAAGGAATGGCCCATAATCGTAACGCGATCTGTATTTTTTAGCTCTTCAATTGTTTGAACACCGATGCCAAACATCGTCATTTTAAGTTCCAGTTCAATTTGTTCCATTTCCCGTACCACAGCTTCAACGGATTCCGTTGCGGCTTCTAATAATTGTCGTGCATAGCCTATCACATTCGCTCCGATTGTGATTGCTTTAGCAGCATCCAATCCCGTCTTCATTCCACCACTAGCAACGATTGGTGTTTCATTTAACCGACTGCGAACAGAAACAATACAATCTTTTGTCGGGAGCCCCCAACTATTAAATGCCTCTGCCGCTGCTTTTCTCAAGGGATCCTGTGATCGTAATCTTTCAACTTGGCTCCATGATGTTCCGCCTGCACCAGCCACATCAATATAGGCAATACCGGCATTGTGCAATTTCTCTGCAACTGATCCATCAATACCAAATCCAACTTCTTTAACCCCTACCGGAACCGTTAACTGATTACATATTTTTTCAATTTTAGGTAATAAATTTGCGAAATTTAAATCGCCACCGTCTTGAACAACCTCTTGCAAACTATTTAAATGAAGTACAAGTGAGTCCGCTTCCGTTAAATCGACAATTCGCTGACATTCTTCTACACCATACCCATAATTTAATTGTACGGCACCAAGATTAGCTATTAAAGGAACGGATGGGGCATGCTTACGAATCAAAAAGGAATCCTCATGTGCTTTACTTTCTAATAAAGCTCTCGTTGAGCCAAGCCCAATCGCCCAGCCTTTTATTTCAGATGCTTTCGCTAAGTTTTGGTTGATCTCGGTTGCAAGGCCTGATCCACCGGTCATTGAACTTACTAAGAACGGGGCTTTTAGAGGCTTGTTTAAAAACTCTGTATCCAATGCGATCGTAGAGAAGTCAATTTCTGGAAGTGCATTATGTATAAAGGATATGCCTTCTAAACCAGTTGATTTATTTACACCTTCAACATTTTCTGTTAAACAAAGACGAATATGTTCTGTTTTCCGTTTATTAATATCTATTTCCATTTCAACACGTCCTTTTTTATTTTGTTATTATAAGATGGTCTGTTTATCGACCCATTTGGAAACGTATGGATGAATGGTAACAACATAAATTCCGATAATCACGATGAGCATTCCTAGCATTTGTGTTACCGTAATGACTGAACCATAGATAAAGACGGCGATCAATGCTGTACTAACCGGCACCAAATTCATGTAAATACTCGCCTTGCTTGCACCAACCTGTTGGATGCCTTGGTTCCAAACTAAAAATGCGATGACTGACGAACAGATGACCATGAATAACATTTCGCCCCAACCCTGTAATGACATTTGTGGTACTGTTTGCCATCCATTTTCGATAACAGAAGTGACTACAAGCAAGATCGATCCTATTATTGTCGTTACGGTTGTTGTTATGAGTGGTGACACTTCGCGCATCACCATTTTACCAAGTAATCCATGTGAAACCCAGCAAATTAACCCACCAATGAACAGTAGATCGCCTCGATTAAAATCCAATTGTACAATGGTAGCTAAGGATCCTTGTGAAATAACAACCAGAACACCTAGTAATGATAAGATAAGACCAAGTCCCACACGTTTGTTCCACTCTTCATGTAAAAACAAGACTGCTCCAATCGTCATAAAAACCGGACTGGTAGCCATGATCAACGAGCCATTGATCGCCGAGGTCATATCAAGTCCGATAAAGAAAAATAGATTATACCCAAAGATTCCCGTTAAAGCCATCAAGAATAAGGGTACCCATTGCTTCATTATCCCATTGAAATTGACTTGACCTCGCCACACAACAAGGATCAATAAAATCAGACCTGCTACACCAAATCGTAATGCGGCAGCTGTTATCGGTGGTACTTCTGTGATCACATGTTCCGCGGCAACAAAGGCTCCACCCCAGAACAAAGGTGCGAGTAATAGCCAAAAATAAATAGCTACAGATTGTTCACTTTTCATGAAACTCCTTCTTTCACTTGGCCATTACGAAACAATATAAGGTAATATTTTTATTATTTCATCAAGTTTACTCGTTTCATGAATAGATTGAAAGTAAACTGAATCAATGGATACACAAGATCTGACCATCAATTCGGCAGCATGGCAAGCTGAGGAGACAGAAAATTCTAACACCTCCGAATAAATAATGCACGGTGTCATTCACTCTTTTCTTTAGTCATACGAATTTAATAATGGATCACTGCTCTTTATGGTACAATATTACGGGCATGATTTTATTTAGTATTTATTGGATATAGGAGAGAGCATATGGAACAAAATAGGGAACAATGGACATCAAAACTCGGTTTCATCTTATCTGCTGCTGGTTCAGCAATTGGTCTAGGCGCTATTTGGAAGTTTCCGTATATGACAGGTATGTCTGGTGGAGGAGCTTTCTTTCTAATCTTTTTATTCTTTACGATTTTCATTGGGTTTCCGATTCTGCTTGCCGAATTCATAATTGGACGCGGATCACAAAAAGACGCTATTTCTGCTTATTCCTTTTTTGCTCCTGGAACACAATGGCATATAATCGGGATTATCGGTATGATTACATCTTTTATTCTACTCTCTTTTTATAGTGCCATTGGGGGCTGGATTTTATTCTACATGGTCAAGACGATGAGCGGTGCCTTATCCGGCCTTTCTGATTCTGAGTATGGGGCTGTATTTGATCTTTATATTGCTGATCCAAAAATAGCGGTCATATCTCAGTTGATTTTCATGCTCATAACGATTGTTATTGTTTCCAAAGGGATTCAAAAAGGAATTGAAAAAGCAAGTAAAATTATGATGCCTGCTTTATTTATTGCATTTATCATCCTCATTATTCGTTCCTTAACATTGGACCATGCGATGGAAGGTGTAGCTTTTTTCTTATATCCGGACTTCTCTAACCTAACATCACGAACCGTCCTATTTGCTTTAGGACAATCATTTTTTTCTATTAGTGTAGGTGTTTCGGTTATGGTGACATACAGTTCCTACTTATCTAAAAAGGAGGATATCACTAAATCAGCCTTTACGATTGTGACGATGAATATAATCATTTCCCTTCTAGCAGGATTAGCGATTTTCCCAGCCGTCTTTTCTTTCGGTTTTGAACCTACTGAAGGGCCTGGACTCTTATTTGTTGTGCTGCCGGCTGTATTTAATAAGATGCCGTTTGGGGCATTCTTTTTACTAATTTTCTTATTGTTATTTTTATTTGCAACCTTAACTTCGGCATTCTCTATGTTAGAAATAATTGTCGCTTCGATGACAAAAAAGGATCAATCCAAGCGCAAAAAAGTAACTTGGATTACTGGGGTTCTGATCTTTCTAGTTGGAGTCCCATCCGCTTTATCTTTCGGAGTATTAAGTGAGTTTACCATATTTGGTCAAACGATCTTTGATTTCTTCGATTATATTGTATCAAATATTTTAATGCCTTTGGGTGCATTGGCAATCGCTATTTTCACCTTTACAAGAATTCCTAAAGAAACATTATTCAGGGAAATCAGTATGGGTTCGACGAAGCGCCATCAATTATTTGCTCTTTGGTTTCTCGTCATTAAATATATCGTACCTGTAGCCATTACGGTCGTATTCTTAGATGTCATTGGCTTATTTGATAAGGTCGGATCTCTGTTACAAAGGTAAAGTATCCCAAAAAATCCAGCCGGACGGCAATTGCTGTCTAGCTGTTTTTTTTTTCTATTCATCTGACTTGGCTCTTGTTTTTTCGTTCATGATGACGAATGCCAGTAATGCTTGTCATATCTCTTTCATTTCTTTCAAAGTACCAGACTTGACCAGGTAGACCGGACCGATTAAAGATTAACGATGGAATGAAATTGAGCGGCATGTGCCAATGAATTTAATATACATCTGAATAAATTTCATAATTACCGTAATCAGCTATGTCACTTCGCTGTTGGAATGATGTAGCTATAAATAGAGTTTATGAAATTCATTAATCTACGTCAGCAAGTCTAAGCCCTTTAAACTTCCACTTTTTATCTACTTTAATTGGCAGTACTGTTTTATCTGCACCAAGAAATACCCAACATTTATTCCATACTGGGTATTTCTTGGTGGTCCATTCAATCGATTAGCTTTTCGATAGCCTCTTTATCAAGATGGGTTACCTTTGCAATAAAATCAATTGATAGCCCCTCTTTTAACATTTCAAGGGCAACCTCTTCCCTAGCTTCTTCTTTGCCTTCTTCTCTACCCTTTTCTATACCTTCTTGTCGGCCTTTCCTAATTCCCCTTTCCTCCCATGAGTTTGGTAACTTTGTAAATTCATGTGCAGTGTCCAATTGACTAATTTCCTGCATGAGTATTTCCTCCTCTTCTTCAGCCTATTCTTATCTTCATTTATTAGATTTTTTCGTATCCTTTATTGTGATTCATTCACGCAGTTGGGATACACTATGTTCAATCACCACGTTCAAAACTGAATGTTATTTATTATTGCGCTTTTATCTGACGTTCTGAGTTTGTACCATAATAAAACTTCCTCTTATTCCCCACTATACAACCAACAATCCTGTGTATGATCATTCACCATGCCAATGGCTTGCATAAAGGCATAACAAATAACGGGTCCGATAAATTTAAATCCACGCTTTTTCAAGTCTTTACTCATTCGTTCAGATTCCTCTGTGGATGCGGGCACATCTTCGTGCCGCCGCCAATTGTTTATCATTGGCCTCCCGTCCACAAATTGCCAGATATATGCACTAAAACTTCCAAATTCCTCCTGGATATGTAGGAAGGCTTCTGCATTGGTAATGACTGAGCGAATCTTTAATTGATTCCGGATAATCCCTTCATTTTGCAATAAGGATTGAACCTTGCCTTCATCATAGGCGCGCACAATCTTTGGGTGGAACTGATCAAATGCGATTCGATAACTTTCCCGGCGCTTTAAAATCGTAATCCAACTGAGTCCAGCTTGTGCCCCTTCTAATGAAAGCATTTCAAACAGTTCTTGATCTTCATATACAGGCTTTCCCCATTCCTCATCATGGTATTTTATATAGATTGGCTCATCTGTCACCCATGAACAACGTCGTTTATCCCGCATTTTTTATTCTTCCCTCGTTTCTATAGGATTATCTGGATAGGAGAGCCAGTCACTATAACTCCCCGGATATAACTTCACATTTTTATATCCCGCTAATTTGAGTCCGATAATATTTGGACAAGCAGAAATTCCTGAACCACAAGATACAATGATCTCGGCCTCTTTCGGTATTGCGGAAAAATGTTCCTTGAGTTCATCAACGCTCTTCCAACTCCCATCAGCGTGAAAAACATCCTTCCAAAAGTAATTTTTAGCACCAGGAATATGTCCGGCCTTTTTATAGAGCGGTTCAACCTTCCCTAAGTAACGATCTCTTGCACGTGAATCAATAAGAATTGAAGTAGATTCGCGCATCTTATTCTTTACATCACTTATATCTACAGTTGCCTCTGTTAACACATTTGGCTCATATTGTTTCGGTTTCGGTACGCTGATATCATTCGTCACTTTATTCCCAGCAGCCATCCAAGCCTGATATCCTCCCGTTAATATATACATCTTCGTATGCCCGAGATAATGGAGCATCCACCACATCCTCGCGGAAAACATATCATTTTCATTACTATATATAATGACCGTTGTTTGTTCATCAACTCCAATATTCCCTAGAGTCTTCACAATTTTTTCTGTTTCTGGTAATGGATGACTTCCACCATGTTCCTTTATTTCGCCTGAAAGATCATCTTTTAAATCCAAATAGACGGCATGCTGAATATGATTTTCTGTATATGCTTTTTTACCTGATTCTGCATCATTTAATTGAGACCGTACATCTACAATAACTAGATCTGCTTGATTTTCCAATTGATCCTTCAACCACTGTTCCGTAACAAAATAAGTCATGATCATTCTCCTCTGATTTTCATTCATTTTTATGGATTAGCCAAGAACACTTATAACTTCAGTCATCAGCGGTTCAATACGTACTATTCCTCTTAATTCTAGCTGATTATATTGTTGTTTCATAGGGGTGAATTAAAATACAATGTGAATGAGAATACTTATGTTAAGATAAAGGAATAGGAGATGATCGATAATGAAAAAAATACTGATTGAACGCCTCACTACATATGCAAAGATCGATACACAATCTAATGATCAGAATGACCATACCCCTTCAACACCTGGACAAATGGAGTTAGCTAACTTACTCGTTGAAGAATTAAAAAAAATAGGTATGTGTGATGTCACGATTGATAACCATGGCTATGTCATGGCAACCTTATCTGCCAATACTGATAAACAAGTACCAACCATTGGATTCCTAGCCCATGTTGACACCGCTACAGATTTCACTGGGAAAAATGTGAAGCCACAAATCGTCAATAACTATGATGGTAACGATCTGATCTTGAATAAAGAGTTGGATATCGTATTATCAAGCACAGACTTCCCGGAGTTATCAAGCTATCAAGGTCATACATTAATGACAACGGATGGAACTACATTATTAGGTGCAGATAATAAAGCCGGAATTGCTGAGATTATGACAGCAATGGAATACTTGCTCACTCATCCTGAAATTAAACATGGAAAAATACGCATTGCCTTCACCCCTGATGAAGAGATTGGTCGGGGTCCACATAAATTCGATGTCGAACAATTTAATGCGACATATGCGTATACTGTTGATGGTGGCCCACTTGGTGAATTGCAATATGAAAGCTTTAATGCTGCCGTGGCTAATATTACGTTTAAAGGAAGTAATGTCCACCCAGGTACTGCGAAGGATAAGATGGTCCATGCTGGAAAGATTGCTGCGGAATTCATTGAGAAATTCCCCGAACAAGAGGCACCCGAATATACAGAAAAATACCAGGGTTTCTATCACTTACTTTCCATGTCTGGTGATGTGGAAAAGGCTGAATTGACGTATATTATCCGTGACTTTGATCAGTTAAACTTCGAAGCTCGTAAAAAGGAAGTCGATGAATTTATTACCGAAATCAAAGAAAGACATCCTAGAGTACAGGTTGAACGAACGATTTCAGATCAATATTACAATATGCGTGAAAAGATAGAACCTGTTATAGAGGTTGTCGATTTGGCTCATCAAGCCATGGTTAACCTTGATATTACACCAATTGTTGAACCCATTCGGGGTGGTACAGATGGCTCACAGCTCTCCTACAAAGGCCTACCAACACCAAATATATTTACAGGTGGTGAAAACTTTCACGGGAAGTTTGAATATGTTTCGGTCGATCACATGGAGAAAGCAACAGAGGTCATTGTAGAGATTTGCAGACTATTTGAAGCGAAATAATACACGAAAAACCCGAATCATTTGGAAGCATTCATGCTACAATATTCCATGTAAAACGTTTGCTAACCTAGACATATTTTTTTGCTATATTATTTTGGATAGATATACTACTTAATCGGGGGATGAATATATATAAAGAGAATTCATCTTTCAAAATGTTTGCCATCTATAGGGGAGAGAAAAAGAATGTTGAAGAAGATTTTAATAATTGGAGTTGCACTCCTCGCTTGTTTTACTTTGTACGTAGCACTGATTGATGTAGAACCAAACATAGAACAGCAGGAGGATGAGATCATGTCACCTGAAACGGAGCGAAATGACGAAGTTGATTCTGAAGATCCCTCTGAAAAAGCCTCAGAACAAGTAGATAACCCTACTCTTCCAGAAGTAGGCATCCAAAAGATGGATCAAGGAAAATCCGTACAAGAATTACAAGAAAGCCTTCAAAAAGCTGGCTATGAGATTAACGTAACGAGTAAATATGATGATGAAACAACATGGGCAATTACTGATTTCCAATTACAAAACAAAAAATTAGATGCAACTGGGGTTTATGATTCTCAGACGAAAGAAAAGTTACAGAAAGCACTCGATAAAAAGTTGACAATTGATCCGGGCTCTCGTCTTTCTAAACCCAAACAAGAGCAACATACGAATAAAACAAAGGTAATTGACAATCCATATGAGATTTTATCCATCGTTAACAAGCATCACGCCTTACCAGATGACTATATACCCGAAGATCTTGTCATACCTGATGTACGTTTTCCTTTCCAAGAAGACTTACCACAGAAACAATTACGCAAAGTCGCCGCAGATGCTCTAGAAGAGTTGATGGAAGCTTCCGATGAAGAAGGATTAACTATTTTCGCACAATCCGGATATCGATCTTATGATCGACAAGACACCATTTTTACTTCGAATGTAGATGAACATGGGGAAAAAGAAGCGAATAACTTTAGTGCCCGCCCCGGTGAAAGTGAGCACCAAAGTGGACTGACAATGGATATTACCACGCCTGATCTGAATTATGATTTAACAGTTGAGTTTGGCGAGACGGATGAAGGCAAGTGGGTTCAGCAGCATGCGAGTGAGTTTGGCTTTATTATTCGCTATCCAGAAGGCAAGGAAGAGATTACCGAATATCAATATGAACCATGGCACTTACGGTATGTTGGTAAAAAGGCTGCAAAGGAAATTATGGATAAAGGCATTACATTAGAAGAATATTTAGGACTCAAATAAAACTCCATTTAAAGGCGCAAATCAAATTGATTTGCGCTTTTAAACTTCTTCTTCAGCAATATATTTAACATGCTCAACAAACTTTTCAACAACCCCGTCCCCCGTAAAGATAAGTAATGGTTTAATATACCACTTCAAAGGTTCGTTTGCTGTTATATAACGGAAGGTTGTCTCATTTTCTGCAACTCGTACCAATTCATAGGATGTTATAATTCGGAACATTTTCCCGTGTAAGAATGCTGTTGTTAGTTTTTTATACTCCTTTTGATTCGCATACTCCATTGTTGTAACATCATATTCGTGTATCCTTTTCCCTTCTTGATACACTTGTCTATAAACACTACCAACCTCATCTTCTGTCTCAGTAAGACGTTCACTGTTTATAATATTAGGCATGATGCGGCGTATATCTTCAATTGATCCGTCAAATAACTTCCATACCTTATCAATCGGAGCATAAATCGATACTTCCTTTGTCCAATGCTTCATGAACGTTTGCCCTCCACACATTCGTCATCTCGGCGAAATCGATGATTAAACCACTTTCTAAAATGGCTTTAAAATCATTAATGCTATAATAATAAAAAAGATAACATTTGTTAGACGTTCATAAACGAATAACTTCTTCGCATATTCATAATATATGCGAGGTATATCATCCCCTTCATGCTCATGCAAAAGGGCTTTAATAGGCTCTGATTTTGGCCTTAAAACAATAGGACCCACAGCTAAACTAATGAGAAATAAAATGATGCTCACCACATACCAACCTTGCTTAAATAATGATTGATTTAAATAGCCCATCAATAAACCTGTTATTAGTAGGAGACTCCCACCAACCATGACAAATATATGAATGCGATTCCTTATAAAGTAAGCGTGTCTTAGCTCGGTCATCGTGGAAGCCTTTGTCACGATATAGATCATGACAAAACCAGGACCCAGACCTAGGATAGCAGAAAATATATGTATAAAAACTAGTAGGTTATAAAATGTCATCATAACTACCCCCTATCAAAAGATAACCTTTTTCATCATACACCATATCAATTGCTAGGGGTGTGATTTTACACACTATTTCCTATGCCTATTTAATAAATAGTTATCAATATCCGTGATGATCAATTCGCAACTCTATTACTAGATAAAATTAATTATCCAGTGAATTCCACAACTTCATGGGATCTTCTTGTCCGTCTTCTAAAGGCATCTGTTTCATCACAAGTCCACGCTCAGCTCTGTTCTTTTTTAAATCCGCATAAATAATCGATGAAGCCTCTAGTCCAACTGCTGCTGTTTCTTCAATTGATGTACAATAATATCCGTTTTCGATACCAGACATATACATCATCGTTAAGCACATGGGACAAGGTTCCCCACTTGCATACATCGTATATCCGGACAAATCATGTGTTTGCAGTGCCGATTGTGCTTTGCGAATCGCGATCATTTCTGCGTGCCCACTCACATCATATTTTTTATGAAGTTCATTTGTGCCTTCACTCACGATCTGCCCATCTTTAACTAACACAGCTCCAAACGGTTCTCCGCCTTCACGAACATTTTGAATAGATAATTCAACCGCTCGTTTCATGAATTGATCCATTTTAATCCCCCTATCGTGTAGTCTCATCTAGCTTTATACTTGTAATGGTAATACATATTTTAAAACATTGCTATTAATTGAAAATAAAATGGGCAAATCACCCTATTTACATGACGATCTGTACACCTAAAAGGCCGGGAATCCATCGATTAGAATTCCTGCCTTTTACTAAATCTCCATGCTAAGAGTCCTTACTCTCTATAGCCTGTTATCTAATAGGGTCATATGTAGTTCCCACTGATTACAGTTACTCATAAGTAATTTTCATATCGCCGGGTTGGATCCAACCCTTTTTTCTAAACCACTCAGCAATACCTAAACTAATGATTGCTGGTGCAATGATATGAAGTACGAGTATCTTCCACAAGATCGATAACGAAAAGCCCATTGATTCAAATGTCATGATTTGGCCTACAAATCCACTCGTCCCCATCCCTGCTCCCGCATCATTACTTATTAAGCCAAACCAAACCGTACCAATTGGCGCTAATACAATACCAGCTACAGTTGGAGGGATCATAATAATCGGTTTTTTTAAGATGTTTGAGACTTGCAGCATCGACGTTCCGATTCCTTGTGCCAATAGACCACCTACACCATTATCACGGTAGCTTGCTGTGGCAAATCCAACCATTTGTGCGGCACAGCCGATTGTTGCGGCACCTGCTGCAAGACCATCAAGTGAAAGCATAAAAGCGATCGCAACACTAGAAATCGGTGCTGTTAGTGCCCACCCCATCAAAACGGCAACAAGAATCCCCATAATAAATGGCTGTTGTGTCGTTGACCAATTTATTAACTCCCCCAGCCAAATCATCGACATATTAATGGGTGGTCCAATAAACTTCCCGATAAAGAAGCCAATACATATCGTCACGAAAGGGGTCACGATGATGTCTACTCGCGTCTCCTGATAAACTAACTTTCCAAACTCAATTGCAAATAATGCCGTTACATAACTCCCTGCTGGTCCACCTAATTCCGCTCCAAAGGCACCTGCAAATAAGGCAGAGAATAAGACAAGCGGAGGAGCTCGTAAGCCATGGGCTATCGCAACCCCTATCGCACCCCCTACTATTTTGTCGTCCATCGCAAAACTACCCATTTCAATAAATGATGGGATTCCGACTTGTTCGCCAATCGTTTTAATGATTAGTCCGATAATTAATGAAGAAAATAAACCCAATGCCATATAGCTTAATGCGGTAATCAAATATTCCTTAATCGATAAGGTAACTCCCTTTTTATGCAAAAAAGTTTTCATTGACCTCTCCTTATTGTGAAATAATTCACATGATTTCGCTCTCCGTTACAAAATATGAACGTCAAGACATTATTTATAACTATTATTACGTGAATTCAATCTTAATTGCAAGCCTTTTTTATTTCCTCAACTTAATCTATTCAAACTTCTTTCTTGAATTGCATAAACCATTACTCGAGGAGGGAGATTACTTCCCATAACGGTACAGTTGATTTAAACTTCCAAATCAGATATAATTTAATTGATAACAGTTATCATTTATTGCAATCTGAGTAGGAGTGAAATAGATTATGAAGCAAGCAACAGAGAAACAACGAACTCAATTAGCAACAATCATTCGTGAACGCCGGGCCATTAAAAAGCATTATACTGATCAAAAGGTTTCAAAAGATATGGTTTATGGACTTTTGGAAGATGCTATATGGGCACCAACACATGGTTTAAGACAACCATGGCGCTTCATTTTTGTAGGAGAAGATCAAAAGGCTAGCTTCGCAAAGAAGATCGCATCGACATATCCTGAAGAACGTCAGGAAAACCGCGAAAACTACTTGAACGAACCGAATGCCATCTTAGTAGTTATTATGGAAGAGCCTGAATTACAGAAACAGTGGGACGATAATTATGGTGCCGTTTCAAGTATGATCCAAAACTTTTGGCTCCTCGCTTGGGAACAAGAGTTAGGTGTCGTTTGGAAGACAAATCCGCATAACTATGATCCTCAAGTAAAAAACATTCTCAATGTTGGTGAAACTGAAAAAATCGTCGGTTTTCTCCATTTAGGTTACTTCAGTGAAAAACCTGCCGCGAAAGATCGAATACCTGTCATTGAAAAATTTGAAGTGTTTCAAGGATAAGCCAACAACTGAATGAATGATAAATAGGATAAGCAGAGACATCTTCATTGATGTCTTTTTTGTTTATTATTAAAAAACACTTGACAGATAATTATATCTATTCTATTATTGTAATAATCTTATAAATCAAAGTCATGATGAAGAGTAGTAATTTATCTAGATCCTTGATAGAGAGCTGGTGGGTGGTGGAAACCAGTATTGATCAATAAATGAATGGGCTTCTGAACTTCCAAACCGAACCACAAATTAAGTGCAGTAGGCTTTGGCGAAATATCTTGTCGTTATCCAAGATAAATAGAAAGCAAATGAATTAAACGAAATATTTTAATCCATTGCTTACTATTGCTAAAGTGAGCTGTATTGATCAGCTAATAAAGGTGGCACCACGGTACCCTCGTCCTTATTGTTTGGATGTAGGGATTTTTTGTATCTAAAATTATATATGAATAAACCAAATCGTTGCGTAAGAGTAGTAGGATTTTGGCTAGTATGACAGAGATCCGGTGTTGCTGTGAATCCGGTATGCTAACAAAATCTGAATGGACTTACAAGAGATTTCCTGAAAAGACAATCTTTTATACAGTAGGGAAATACGGAACTCCACCGTTATATGGATAAGATATCGGATGAAAACTTATTTTTAATCCTGTATCTGACAATAAGATGAAAATAAGGTTGGTTCCTTCTTTTCAACTGAGGTGGCACCGCGAAGGTAATCGCCCTCTACAAACACAATTGATCCGTGTTTGTAGAGGGCGATTTTTAATTTATATTATTTAAAAGGGAGTTTTATAAATGGCAACTCATTCAGAATCACAACCAGCGTATAAATTATTGAAAATTAATGCAGATACATTAACACCTATTGGCATATTTCAGCGTCTACATGGAGTAAGAAAGTTCTTACTAGAAAGCTCTTTCGAACATGATAAGAAAGGTAGATACTCCTATATTGGTTCAGATCCCTATGAGGAAATAATTGGTTATGGCGATACGACAACCATAATCAATCATGAAACAGGGGCGATCTCAGAATATCCCAAAAATGCATTGACTTATTTACAAGAGAATTTCCCGAAACTAGATCTAGACCTCCCCCTCCCCTTTACTGGTGGAGCAATCGGTTATATCGGGTATGATGCAATTCGTCAATTTGAAGAGATTGGTACTCATTTACCAGATGATTTAAATATGCCAGATATTCATTTTATGGTTTATAAAAACCTCATCATCTACGAACATTATAATCAAACCGTATCTTTGGTGAGTATCAATATGGATGAATCAAATGAGGAACATTTAACAAACCGATTAGACTCGTTAAAGAAGGTACTTCACCGTGAAGTTAATCAATCGACAGCTGAAGTTTCTGATCTACAGTTTGAATCCGATCTTACCGATGGGGATTTTAAGAATAGAGTACAGTTAGCGAAAGATTATATTCATCAAGGGGATGCTTTACAAATTGTTCTCTCCAAACGGATGAAATCAAAAATTACTGGGAATCCCCTTTCCTATTACCGTAAATTGAGAATGGCTAATCCCTCTCCTTATATGTTTTATATCGACTTTAAGGATTATGTAATCATTGGGGCCTCTCCGGAAAGCTTGATTCAAACAAAGGGTACACAAGTTATCACAAATCCGATAGCTGGAACACGGCCACGCGGTAAAACAAAGCATGATGATGCCGTGTTAAAAGCGGAGTTGCTCGCCGATAAAAAAGAAGTGGCTGAACATGAAATGCTCGTCTCTTTAAGCAAGGATGAGCTTACACAAATCTGTGATCCAGATAGCATGACCACCCCAACATATATGAATGTAGAAATGTATCAACATGTCATGCACATTGTCTCGGAAGTACACGGGGTATTAAAGCCCGATCAGACGAGTCTTGATGCCTTAATAGCCAGCCTACCTGCTGGAACTGTCTCAGGTTCACCTAAAGTTCGGGCTATGCAAATTATTAATGAATTAGAAGATACAAAACGTGGGTTTTACGGGGGTGGGATCGGTTATATCAACTTTAATCATGATCTAAATATGGCACTTGCCATCCGATCGCTCATTATCAAAGCCGATTATGCGTATTTACAAACAGGTGCTGGCATTGTTCACGATTCGAATCCAGAGGATGAATTTCACGAGACCTTGCATAAAGCCCGGTCTCTAATGGAAGTAAATGATATTGATTTTGTTTTATAAAGTGCGATCAATATGTTTTATTTAGTGTTTTTAAAATTAGGGAGGAGTTTACACATGCAATATTATCTCGAGAAGCTTATCAATAAAGAAGATCTAACGGAGATTGAAATGCAATCCGCAACAAATCATTGTTTATCAGAATCGAGTACTGACACTGAAATTGCTGCCTTTTTAACCGCCTTACGCTCGAAAGGGGAAACAGCGAATGAAATTGCGGGGATCGTTAACGTTATTCGTTCTCACTCAGAACTAAGTTCCATCGCCCTTCCCGATGTTATGGATAATTGCGGCACTGGAGGCGATAAATCATATAGCTTTAATATTAGTACAACCGCTTCTTTTGTCATTGCTGGAGCAGGAGTCACCATTGCTAAACACGGAAATCGCAGTGTTTCAAGTAAAGCTGGTAGTGCTGATGTATTAGAACATTTAGGAATCTCTTTAGCCTTTTCAAAAGATCATATTGAGGAAATGTTGTCGGAAAATCAAATTTCGTTTTTATATGCTCCACATGTCCACGCCAATTTAAAACACTTTATGAGAATTCGTAAAGAACTTGGCTTACCAACAATTTTTAATATGATTGGCCCATTGACAAATCCCATCTCCCTTACATCACAATTAGTCGGTGTTTATCGCCGCGATATGATCCATATAGTGGCGGCCACCCTCCATAAGCTTGGAAGAAAACGGGCGATTGTCGTGAATGGTGCTGGATATATGGATGAAGCCTCCCTTGCCGGTTCGAATGAACTTATCTTACTAGATAAAGGCGACTTCATCCCCTTCACATTGTCACCTGAGGAGTTAAATATGCCTATCCATCCAAATGATGCAATCATTGGCGGTAATGCCCAAGATAATGCAGCGATTCTCCTCGATGTGTTGAAAGGAAATGCGAGTCCATATTTAGACACCGTTGTTCTAAATGCGGGTCTTGGTTTATTTGCCAATGGAGTAGCCCATTCGATTCAAAATGGTTTGGTTATGGCAAAGGAAAGTATAAAATCTGGTGCAGCTATGGAAAGGCTCCAACAATTAATCAAGTTCAGTAAGCAAACAAAAAGCGGGGTAGTCTAAAATGACAATTTTAAATAAAATCATTAAAGAAAAAGAAAATGAAGTAGCTATCCTAAAAGGTAAAAAGTTCACATCAAATATTTCAGGTGAAATCATTCCTTTTAGTGAAAAGATAAGTGGATCAACAAAGATGAATATCATTGCGGAAATCAAAAGATCCTCCCCATCAAAAGGAGCGATCCAAATGGAAGTAGATCCTGTGACACAAGCGAAGGAATATGAACGGTTAGGCGCCTCAGCCATCTCGGTGTTAACTGACTCTCCATTCTTTAATGGTTCTATGCAGGATCTGATCGCTGTTCGCGAAGCCGTTTCATTACCTATTTTATGCAAGGACTTTATGATCGACCCGATTCAGATTGATCAAGCAAAAGCCGCTGGTGCTACGATTATCCTATTAATTGCTGCAGCTTTAGATCATCAAGCATTAACTTCAATGTACAAATACGCTCAATCATTGGATTTAGAAGTACTTGTAGAAGTTCATGATGAAGATGAAATGGAGCGTGCCCTTAACTTGGAAGCAACAATGATCGGAATTAATAACCGGAATTTGAAAACATTTGAAGTTGATCTCGAAACAACAGCGGAATTAGCTTCCATGGTCTATGATCCCGAGACGGTCGTAGTGAGTGAGAGCGGTATTCGAACACGTGAAGATGTTATAGGAGTTGAAAAAGCTGGTGCTCAAGTCGTTTTAATCGGAGAAACCTTAATGCGTTCAACCAATTTACCAAAAACATTTGGTGATTTACAAATTCCTCTGCATAAAAAGGAAGGATGATCATGAATGATCGTGAAAATATGTGGAATTAAAACAATGGAGATCGCCCAAATTGCCTCTGATTCTGGAGCTGATCTGCTTGGCTTCGTTTTCGCACCAAGCAAACGACAAATCACACCTAAAGATGCGGCACAAATTGCTCAGAACTTGCCGCACTCCGTACTCAAGGTAGGCGTTTTCGTAAATGAAACAGCAGAGAGCATTATACAAATTGCTGATGAGGTTGGATTAAATATTATCCAACTTCACGGCGAAGAAACACCAGATATCCTTCCTAAGCTAGGTTATCCAACAATTAAGGCTTTTCCAATTGATGGGATCACTCGTACCAATGTGCGCGCTTTCCCGAGTAATTATACACTCGTTGACAGTCCAAAAGGAAGGTATCATGGGGGAACGGGACAGCCCTTTAACTGGAATTTAGCTACCCATCTTGCTCAGGAACAAGATAAACTGATCCTAGCGGGCGGGTTAACACCAGATAATGTCAATGAAGCTATCCGAATTGTCCAACCTTATGGGGTAGATGTATCAAGCGGAGTAGAGACGAATGGTAAAAAGGATTCTCATAAAATCAAACAGTTTATTAAAAATGTGAAAGGATGTTTAAATTGACTACATATAATATGCCAAACAAATCAGGGCATTACGGTAATTTTGGAGGTAGATTTGTACCTGAACTACTCATGCCAGCTTTGCTCGAACTCGATGAAGCCTATGAAGAAGCTATGAGGGATGAAAGCTTTGTCAACGAATTAAATGACTATTTAAAACAATATGTCGGACGTGAAACGCCTTTATACCATGCGCAAAACATCTCTAAAGATGCTCAGGGTCCGCAAATCTATTTAAAACGCGAAGATTTAAATCACACAGGAGCACATAAGATCAATAATACAATCGGCCAAGCGTTACTTGCTGTCCGTATGGGCAAGAAAAAAATTGTAGCTGAAACTGGAGCGGGCCAGCATGGTGTTGCAACAGCTACTGTTTGTGCACTTCTAGGACTTGAATGTATTGTCTTTATGGGCGAAGTCGATATTCAAAGGCAAAAACTCAATGTATTTAGAATGGAGTTATTAGGTGCAAAAGTGGAAAGTGTTTCACAAGGTAGTGGAACACTGAAAGATGCTGTCAATGAGGCCTTACGCTATTGGGCTAATCATGTTACAGATACTCATTATATATTAGGATCTGTTGTTGGCCCCCATCCTTTTCCTAAAATAGTCCGGGATTTCCAATCCGTCATTGGGAATGAAACAAGAAGACAAATGATCGATCAGACTGGAGAATTACCTGATGCTGTTGTTGCGTGTGTTGGTGGTGGTAGTAATGCGATGGGGATGTTCTATCCATTTATTGAGGATCATTCGGTTCCATTATATGGTGTTGAAGCAGGTGGTGCTGGTATTGCTAGCGATCAACATGCCGCAACGATAACCGCGGGAAACATCGGTATTTTACATGGCACAATGACGCATTTATTACAGGATGAACATGGGCAAATTAAGGAAACTTATTCAGTGTCGGCAGGACTTGATTACCCTGGCGTTGGCCCTGAACATAGCTACTTGCATGACACTTCCCGGGTTACTTATACATCGATCACTGACCAAGAAGCTTTAGATGGCTTTCAAGTTTTATCAAAAAATGAAGGCATTATTCCCGCATTAGAAAGCGCCCATGCTGTTGCTTATGCACTAAAACTAGCAAAATCGATGGAAAAGGACCAAACAATAGTCATTTGTCTATCTGGTCGTGGCGATAAAGATGTGGAACAAGTACAAGATTTATTGGGAGGTAACTAGAATGGGAAAAGAACGGATTGATGATGCATTTAAAGAGAAAATGGCGGCTAAACAGAATATATTTGTTCCATATATCATGGCCGGTGATGGTGGTTTAGATCATTTAGATGAACAAATTGACTTTTTACAAGAATGCGGAGTAGCAGCGATTGAACTTGGTATTCCTTTTTCCGACCCTGTTGCAGATGGTCCAACCATTCAACGTGCGGGCATTCGCGCATTAAAAAATGGCGTGACGTTATCCAATGTACTACAAACACTAAAACATTCGAAAAAAGATCGAACCATTCCCATTATTTTAATGACCTATATAAACCCTATATTTTCATACGGGGTTGAAGAGTTTGCACGTGATTGTCAAGCTTCAGGAGTTGATGGGGTTATTATTCCCGACGTTCCTTTAGAAGAGGAATCACTCGTCACATCATTGCTAAAAAAATACTCCATTGCCTTTATTAGACTTGCTGCTCTGACAAGCCCACAAGAACGTCTTGCAGAACTTGCCAAACGCTCTGAAGGATTTCTATATGCTGTTGCGGTTAAAGGCACAACAGGAACACGAACAACCCATGAGGGGAAAGTAAATGCCTATTTAGAACAGTTAATGGAAAACAGTAATGTTCCTGTACTAGCCGGATTTGGTGTGTCCAATAAAGAACAAGCCCAAGAACTTAGTTCCCATTGCGATGGGATTATTGTTGGCAGTAAAATAGTTGA
>DATGSG010000036.1:0-4959 GCA_035302925.1 Virgibacillus sp.
TCATCATTTTTTTAACTTTGATCGAAACGTTCATTGTGATATGATAATAATAGTTACTATTTGTAATCAAAGAGGTTAGTGGTTGTTTTGTATAAACATAGAAAGGGGTGATGATGAGGATGGAACAGGAATTATGTCCACGTTTTGAAGCAGCTATGGAACTGATTAGCAAACGTTGGAATGGGCTCGTTTTATCTGAGTTACTAAAAGGCACAAAACGCTTTTCAGAAATGGAATCCTATTTACCGATTAGTGGAAGACTCCTTTCAGACCGATTAAAACTGCTCGAAAAGGAAGGGATTGTGATTCGTACGGTCTACTCTGAATTTCCCGTTCGTATTGAATATTCATTATCCGAAAAGGGACAAGCCCTTGAACCCGTCATTCGCGCGCTTCAACAATGGGCTGAAAACTGGGTCGATTTGGAGTAGGATGGCTTCAAAATATGAAAGACCCATAACAAAAGAATGGGGATTACGATGCAATTATTATTCGTTATGCTCGGTGGATTTTTAGGTACTTTATCGCGATATGCTCTTGGGGAATGGCTCCCCACATCTGAAGGATTCCCATTGACTACATTATTAGTCAATCTATTTGGCTGTTTGTTTTTGGGGTGGTTTTTCACATTTGTCGGTCAAAACCAAAGAATAGATCCCCTACTCGTGTTAGCCATAGGTACCGGACTCATTGGCTCCTTCACTACTTTCTCTGCCTTTTCACTTGAAACAGTGAAGTTACTACAAAGTGGGGATTTTTTGTCTGCTCTCTTATATGTGCTCACAACAATCCTCTGTGGCCTGTTATTTACGTATATTGGCTATAAAATTGCGCTGAAGAATAAGGTGTGTGAGTCTCTATGATTTGGATCATTGGATTAGCGGGTTCACTTGGAGCAGCCCTCCGTTTTTTATTAAGTCAAATCACAATGAAAAGGATCGGAATGCTTGCTGGGTTTCCCCTTGCTACATGGCTGATCAATATGACAGGCTCATTTGCGCTCGGTTTGCTCGCTAATCTTCATATGATGAACCTCGTGAGTCATTCAACCTGGTTGATCTTTGGTGTTGGATTTTGTGGTGCCTTCACGACTTTATCTACTTTTGGATATGAATTGATGACGTTAATTCAAGCGAATAAATTAGGGATCGCTTTGCTTTATATGACCACATCCCTTCTGCTCGGGATTCTATTTGCAGCCATTGGCTTGCTGATTTGACCGTCCTATTTACCTCGCCTTAAATTAGCGAACTCCACCCCAAAACCAAGAGGTGGAGCCACTTTTTTCTAATAATCCTTATCGATCCCATGGATAACTCGTTCCAAAGGTTGCAGCCATCTCTTTCGACTGTTTCCGTCGTTCATTTCGATGCTTTGCTCGTATCGGAGCATCCGCATGGAGCTTCTTCTCCTGCTTGGTCTCTGGATATACGGCGGGAACGGGGATCGGTCTTCCATTTCCGTCAATTGCCACAAAGGTTAAAAAGGCAGTCGCACATACTTTACGCTCACCTGATAAGAGATCCTCTGTCACGGCTTTAATAAATACTTCCATTGATGTTTGATGTGTCCACGTCACAAAGGCCTCAACACAAATGGAGTCCCCTGACTTTACCGGATGTAAGAAATCTACTGAGTCAGTCGATGCCGTGACAACAGATTCCCGGGCATGCCGAACTGCTGCAATGGCTGCCACATCATCCACATGCGCCATTAATCGGCCACCAAATAATGTACCTAAGGCATTTGTATCTGGTGGTAGAACATGAGATATTTTTACCGCGAGTGAGTTTGAACAAGATTTTGCTTGCATATAGAACGAATCCTCCTTTAATCAACTTCATAATCCCTATTTATTCACTGACCATCTGTTTTTAAACCTTTATAAAATCGGTGATAATAATCGGGACACCGATTCCTTGAAGCGAATTCCTAATGAACGTTTATTATACAACTTCTTTGTCATTTGTGTTGATAAGTTAATATCATGTTCAAACGCTTCGACTAATTGTTGGGCAATCGCCTTATCATATAAGAATGCATTGACTTCGAAATTCAAATTAAAGCTGCGTACATCAATATTTGCTGTTCCTACAGATGATATCTTCCCATCGACAATGATTGTTTTCGCATGTAGGAAACCATTTTGATACATATAAGCTTCTGCCCCTGCTTTTAGTAATTCCCCAACATGTGATAAAGTTGCCCAATAAACAAAGGGATGATCAGGCTTATTCGGAATCATTAACTTTATATCAATTCCTGATAAAGCAGCAATCCGTAACGCATCCATCAGACTTTCATCGGGGATGAAATAAGGGGTTTGAATGTAAATATACTTTTTAGCCGATAAAATCATCTTGATGTACCCATACTTAATCTGCTCCCATTCGGAATCAGGTCCACTTGAGACAATTTGCACGCCAACATCTCCACCAGAAGCACCGATATAATACCGTTCCTCATACCCAATATCATTGCGTGATGCTTGATTCCAGTCGAGAATAAATCGTGTTTGCATATTTCGAACCGCATCTCCATAGATACGTAAATGCGTATCACGCCAATACCCAAAAACTTTATCTTTCCCCAAATACTCGTCACCAATATTAAACCCACCGATATAGCCGATTTCCCCATCAATGATCGCTAATTTTCGGTGGTTTCTAAAGTTAATTTTGAAGTTAATTTTTGGAATCTTTGGGGGAAAGAACGCATCAACAAGTACACCGCTATCTGTTAATCGCTTAATATATTTACGGCCCAATGACCGGGATCCCATATCATCGTATAAAAGCCGGACCTCAACACCTTCTTGTGCCTTTTTTATGAGAACATCAGCAACTTTATTGCCAAGCTCATCATTCCGGATGATATAATACAATAAATGAATATGGTCTTGCGCATTTTCTAGATCATTCACTAAGGCTGCAAACTTATCTTTACCATCTGTATAAATATCTACCTTATTATCTTGTGAATAAATCGCATCATTATTTTTAAGATGTAAATAATACAAATCTTTATAATCTGTTAACCCTTTATCTTTAAACGTAAATTCATTGTTTTCAATCGCCCGAATCTGTGACTTCACTTCCTTTTTTACTCCTAATTTGCTCTTCGTATCCCATGTGAAAATTTGGTGACCGCTGAGCTTTCGACCGAAGATCAAATAGAGTATAAAACCAGCAATTGGAATGAAGAACAAAACCATTAACCATGCCCAAGTAGAGCTCGCATGCTTTCGTTCAAAGAAAATAACCGTAAATGCCAAGACTAGGTTAAATACCATAATAAAAGCTAATAAATAAGGCCATATGGACATTTTCAATGCTCCCCTCTAACTGAATGAACTTCATAATTACCGTAATCATATATAAATAGGGATTATGAAATTCATTAACAATATCAATAATATAGCACATCCATCATGATAATACCGTTTCGCACTGCTTAAAACAGTCTATCCGTACCATTCGAAATATAGGCTGATTGAACAATTCCCTTTTTTAAAAAAAGAAAACACACCTGTTTACGTTACGTCTGTAATCAGGCGTGTGGGAATGAACTATTTAAAATTCATTAACTATGAATGAATTCCATAATTACCAAAATCAGCAACATCAAACTATAAGTTGTATCGGTGTTGCACTGAACCAGTATTATGAAATTCATTAACTATAGATTAACGATTTAGTGCCTGTTCTAAATCAGCCCAAATATCCTCCCACGATTCTAAACCGACAGAAAGACGAATCAATTGGTCTGTAATCCCCATCTTCAAACGCGCGGATTCTGGAACAACGGCATGGGTCATTGTTGCTGGATGTTGAATTAGTGTTTCTGCATCTCCTAGACTCACGGCTATCTTGATAAATGAGAGCTTGTTTAATAATGCTTGAGCATCTTGTTTTGTGCCCTCGATTTCAAATGAGATCATCCCACCACCACGTTTCATTTGCTTGTCTCTTATGTAATAGTCTGGATGATCTTGATCATTTGGGTAATAAATGTGGGCAATCTTTGGATGGTTCCGTAACTTTTCAAATACCTTTTCCGCATTATCACAATGACGTTCAAGCCGAATGGGCAATGTTTTTAAACCACGGATTAATAACCATGCATCAAAAGGAGAGATGATCCCGCCAATATCCTTTTGTGTTGTCATAGCCACCTCATCTAAGAAATCCTTCTTCCCCACCGCTAAACCTGCTACAATATCACCATGGCCACCTAAGTATTTTGTAGCACTATGAACAACTACATCACAACCTACATCTAATGGGCGTTGTAAGTATGGAGTGGAAAATGTATTATCGACGACAACAGGAATATTAAATTCCTTCGCCACAGAGACAACCATTTGTAAATCAATCAACTTCATAGTTGGATTAATCGGTGTTTCTACATAAATACAGGTTGTTTCCGGTTTAATTAATGATCGAAGTTCTTCTTTTGTTTCCATGCTTGAAAAGTCATGGGTAATATTATATTTCTCCTCAAACATCTTCACTAAACCAAATGTACATCCATAAAGACCTGCGGAACAAATCATATGATCATTTGCTTTGGTCAAGGCAATTAAAATGGCTGAAATCGCGGCCATTCCTGAACCAAATGCGAGTCCTCGTTCACCATTTTCAAGAGATGCGATCCGCTCCTCTAAAACCGTAACAGTAGGATTTCCTAAACGTGAATAAACATACCCATCTTCTTCCCCAGCAAACCGACGTTCACCTTGCTCCGCTGTGTCAAAAGTGTAGGTTGATGTTTGAAATATTGGCGGTACTAAACTACCGCTCATGTCTCCCGAATCATAGCCATCATGAATGGCAGCTGATTCAAAATGCTTATATTTTTTAGTCATCAATGGGACCTCCTTTAGACTTCTACTATACGAACCTTCTTCTATTATCATAATCGATTGAGCGATCATTTGAAAGTGTTTTCTAAAAATTG
>DATGSG010000037.1:0-7134 GCA_035302925.1 Virgibacillus sp.
AAGCTTCAATCGAGCTTGCTAAACGAGGAGACCAATTAGGTTATGAACGCTATTGGATCGCAGAACACCATGATATGGAAGGTTTAGCTTGTCCGAATCCAGCTGTTATGTTGGGGGTTATCGGTCAACAAACGAATCAAATTCGTCTTGGTGCTGGTGCTGTCCTACTCCCCTATTATAAACCGTTCGCAGTAGCTGAAACGTATAATTTATTAGCCACTTTATATCCAGAACGCATTGATTTAGGAATTGGGCGTGCACCAGGCGGATCAGCCGAAGCATCGATGGCCCTATCAGATAACTTCCTTCAAGGAGTGAAGGGAATGCCGGAAGCCTTGAATCATTTACAGGCTTTTTTTGATCGATCATTTCCGAGTGACCATCTTTTTTCCAAGATAGATCCATCGCCAGTTCCCATCACTTCACCAGTCCCATGGGTGCTTGGTACAAGTGAACGTAGCGCCATTTTAGCGGCGGAGAAAGGAATGCCTTATACATTCGGCCATTTTATGAGTAAGGCAGATGGCCCGGCCATTGTGGAAAAATACCGGCAGTTAGTTGGAACGGATTCTGTCAAGCAACCAGGACCGATTGTTACAATTACGGTTATTTGTGCGGAGACGACTGAAGAAGCGGAAGAACTTGCCTTAAGTAGTTTGTTATGGAATGTACAACAAAATAAAGGAGAGGGTCAGGGTGTTCCCTCTATAGAGGAAGCGAAAGCCTATCCTTACAGTGCTGAAGATTTAGCATTGATAAAGAAAATGAAACATAGTATGGTTATTGGTAATCCTACAGAAGTAGTGAATCAAATTAAAGCACTACAAGAAAGTTATGAAGTTGATGAATTCATGATCGTCACCATTACACATGACTATGAAAGCAGACTCCAGTCATATCAATTGATAGCGGAGGAATATCATACATAAAAGTATTCGTGAGATAGTATGCTGTGGATAGTGAATGATTGGTTTTTATTAAGATCAGATAGTCGAGGAGAAAGGGGTTTATTGAATGACAGGAAAACGTTGGGCTGCTCTCATCTTAGCGATCGGTTTATTTTTCGTCTCTGTCGTGTATCAAATCGGAATCAGCGAACAGACAAATCAAATTGGGAGATTTATAAATGGGATGTATGGTGAGGATATAGTGCGAGTAGGTGATCCCGAAAATAAGATTGTTGTATTAAATCTGGAAGGGATCATTCAAGATACAGGTGAAGCAGCCTTTATCAATGAGGGGGGCTACCATCATGACCAATTTCTGACGATGCTTGATCAATCAGGAATAGATGAAAGCGTGGATGGCATTATTCTGAAGGTCAATACGCCAGGTGGTGGGGTTGTTGAAAGTGCTGAAATACATGATAAAGTAGTAGAAATACGTAAAGAGACAGAAAAGCCAATCTATGTATCGATGGGGAATACTGCAGCATCAGGTGGTTATTATGTCTCAGCACCAGCAGATAAAATTGTGGCACATCCAGCTACATTAACTGGATCCATTGGTGTGATCATGGAATCCATTAATTTTGCTGAATTAGCGGATCAAGTTGGCATCGACTTTAAAACGATTAAAAGTGGAGAATTCAAGGATATTATGTCATCTTCACGTGAAATGACTGAGGATGAGGAAGTTATTTTACAAACGATGATTGATGAAATGTATGAAGACTTCGTCCAAGTCATTGTTGATGGACGCAATATGTCGGAAGCGGAAGTTAAGAAGCTTGCAGATGGTCGTGTATACACCGGAACACAAGCGGAGGAACTTGATTTAGTAGATGATATTGGCACACTTGAAGATACGATTGCTATGATGGAAACAGATCATAATTTGAGCGAAGCGACCATTGTTGAATATGACGCCTCATTTGGATTGGATGCGTTATTTGGAATGACAGCGGGTCAGCTATTTCAATCTGATTCCGAATTAAAAGGATTGACGAACTTACTTCGAAGCTCTGATTCACCACGGGCAATGTACTTATATTCTAGATAGGAGGACAGTTGATGACATATAAAGAAGAAAATACGGATGAGTTAACTGACGAATCTCTAGAATATACAGATCCTGTTCCACTCCAATACAAACGAAGATATGCTGGGTTTTGGATGAGAGGTTGGGCTTTTATCGTCGACTTACTGATCGTCTTCAGTATTAATGGTATTATACTGAGCCCGCTTAAACTTTTAAATGATGGATTACCAATCCAATTGAGCCTATGGACTATAAATGGAATTATGGCGGCGATCATCTTCTATTTATATTTCCTTTTCATGACCAAGAAGTTAGGGCAAACAGCCGGGAAGATGATCTTTGGATTAGAAGTCATCCGAGCAGATGAACAACCATTGCAATGGAGTGATTTGTTATTTAGAGAGGTTATTGGAAGATTTATTTATAACACCTTCTTCTTCCTACACTTTTTATATTTGATGATTGTTTTCAGTAATGAAAAACAAGGTCTACACGATGTATTCGGTAATACACGGGTCATTCATATCGAAGATTAAACTAAGATTCAGAGCCTAGAAGATTATTTCTAGGCTTTTATCCTGTCTATATCTTATAAAACAGCCACTACTTATGTGCCTTGTTGAATGAATAAAAAATGTTTGAATAAAAATTAAACGTATAAACGCCGTAGCACCAATGTTTACCAGATGCCATAATCTTTGTTTTCTAAAAAATGCAAAATAAAGGTTGCAATTTTCTTGAAAGCGAATATACTGTTATATAACAACTAAACAAATTAACACCTGTTGTATATAAGGAGGTTATGAAATGAACAAGACAAAAGAAATAACAGTCTGTCAAGAATGTGGTAAACAAATCGAAGAACAAAATTTCATTCTTGAATGTGAACGGTGTCTATCGAAGAAAGAAGACTAATTTTATAATCAACTTGTTATACACCAGTTAATAAAATGAATTTCATAATTGCCAAAATCAGCAACATCGATACAATATACAGTTAAGAATAGAATGAATGTGAACAATCAAAAAGAGATTTAATAAAATGATTCTAAACGATTTTATTACTAAGGGGAGGTCATCTTATGAAAACAACAATAAATCATCCAACATGTTCTGTATGTGGTACACACGTTCATGAGACTTGTTATATTCTTGAATGTGACCGGTGTCTATCTAAAACAGAAGAAGATTAATTTTCAACCATCTGTTATACACCAGCACAAACACTTAGTATATAGGCTATTTAAAAATAATTAAGAAAATACTTGCAATTTAAAATATTACAGGTAAACTGTTATACAACATCAAAACACCGAGGAGGAATGGCAATGGAACAAAAAATGATTCAACCAACTTGTCCTGAATGTGGAACACATGTAGATGAGAAAAGTTATATTTTAGAGTGTGGTTATTGCCTCTCGAAGTCAGCAGAATAAGGATTGAAAACTTGTTATAGATCAGCAATGTTTTTACACAAATAACATAAAATTAAAAAATACTGAACAGTGGTTGCAATAAAAAAACAGCTATAAATTAAAGGAGGAAAAAGAAATGGAACAGACATATGGAAATCCGACTTGTCCGGAGTGTGGAACAAATGTAGATGAAAAGGGTTATATACTTGAGTGTGAATATTGTCTGTCAAAAACAGAGGTTTAATTTTTTTGCACCATCTGTTATACATCAGACTAAAATAAGGCATCCTGACATATAACACAGTGTTGTATGGGGATAGGAGAAAGGATATGGTTTTGTGTGATTACCAAAAAAGATAATATTCAAATTACAAAAGGAAAGCAAGAGCGCTTTGATGAAATATTAAGTGATGAGGCAATTTCATTCCTCGAAAGTTTACACAATAAATTCGAAGCAGAAAGAGTCAGATTACTAGATGAAAGAACTAGATTACAAGTGAAATTAAATGAAGGTGAAAAGTTTGATTTTTTACCAGAAACAAAAGAAATCCGTGATGGAAATTGGACGATATCTCCTTTACCTGAAGATCTTAAAGACAGACGTGTTGAGATAACAGGGCCTGTAGGACGTAATATGGTTATTAACGCATTAAATTCTGGAGCGAAGACTTTCATGGCTTGTTTCGAAGATGCGACTGCACCTACTTGGAACAATATGATTGATGGTCAAATTAATTTGAAAGATGCCATTAGAAGAGAAGTAGATTTCAAAGCAAATAATGGTAAAGAATATAAATTAAATGACGAAACAGCCGTATTAATTGTCAGGCCACGTGGATGGCATTTAGTAGAAAAGAACTTTTTAGTAAATGGGGAGCCGATTTCTGCTGGATTATTCGACTTTGGTCTCTACTTTTTCCATAATGTGAAGGAATTATTGAAGCGTGGAACAGGTCCCTACTTTTATTTACCTAAGATCGAGTCACATCAGGAAGCACGTATATGGAATGATGTCTTCGTCTTTGCACAAGATGAACTCGGAATCGATCAAGGTACAATTAAAGCAACAGTGCTCATTGAAACGATCTCATCTGCTTTTGAAATGGATGAAATTATCTATGAATTAAAAGATCATATGGCTGGGTTAAACTGTGGCCGTTGGGATTATATATTTAGTTATATTAAGAAGTTCCAAGGACATCAAGATGTGATTATGCCAGACCGGGCAGATGTTACGATGGCAGCACCATTTATGCGTTCCTATACGCAACTTGCTATTAAAACATGTCACAAACGTGAAGCATCCGCAATTGGCGGCATGGCAGCACAAATACCGGTCAAAGATGATATCGATGCGAATGAAGATGCCTTTAATAAAGTTCGCACGGATAAAAAGCGTGAAGTGAATGATGGTCATGATGGAACTTGGGTTGCGCATCCAGGAATGGTTCATTTTGTTAAGAACATATTCGATAAAGCGATGCCAACACCAAATCAAATAGATAAAAAGCGTGAAGATGTTCAAGTCACGCAGCAAGATTTATTAGAAGTTCCATTAGGAAATATTACAGAAGAGGGAGTGCGTACAAACATAAGTGTAGGAATTCAGTACATTGCAGCATGGTTATTAGGACGCGGAGCAGTTCCAATTAATAATTTAATGGAAGATGCAGCAACTGCAGAAATCTCACGTGCTCAACTATGGCAATGGGTTCGCCATCCGAAAGGAATTTTAGATGATGGTAGAGAGATAACTTTCGAACTCGTTGACACGATTGAAAAAGAAGAGTTGCAGCACATTGAGGATAAACTAGGTAAGGATTTATTTGAAAACGGGGGATACAAACGCGCGGCGGAAATATTTAATGAATTGATTAAGCAAGATGAGTTTATAGAGTTTTTAACAATACCGGCATACGAAGAGTTATTAGACAAATAGATGGGGGAATATAAAATGATGGAAAAAAGAGTAGAACAATTAGAGAGAGAATGGAAAGAAAATCCGAGATGGACTGGAATTGAACGTCCATATAGTGCAGAAGATGTTATTCGTTTAAGAGGTTCACTAGATATTGAACATACATTAGCTCAAAGAGGTTCAGAAAAGCTATGGGATCTTGTTAACTCAGAGCCATATGTTAACTCACTTGGTGCATTAACAGGTAACCAGGCAGTACAACAAGTTAAAGCTGGCCTAAAAGCTATTTATTTAAGTGGTTGGCAAGTTGCAGCAGATGCAAATATGGCTGGAGAGATGTATCCAGACCAAAGTTTATATCCTGTAAATAGTGTTCCAAAGGTTGTTCGCCGCATTAACAATGCATTGCAGCGTGCAGACCAAGTTGAATATTCTGAAGGCGATGTAAAGCAGGATTGGTTTGCACCGATTGTTGCAGATGCTGAAGCAGGCTTCGGTGGTCATTTAAACGTATTTGAATTAATGAAATCCATGATTGAAGCAGGCGCGTCTGGTGTTCACTTTGAAGATCAGTTGGCTTCTGAGAAGAAGTGTGGTCACTTAGGTGGTAAGGTCTTACTACCTACACAAACGGCTATCAAAAACTTAGTTGCAGCACGTTTTGCAGCTGATGTTATGGGAACACCTACTGTTATTATGGCTCGTACAGATGCTAACGCAGCAGATCTTATTACGAGTGATGTTGACGAAAAAGATGCACCATTTATTACGGGAGAGCGTACAGTAGAAGGGTTTTACCGTACTAAATCAGGTCTTGACCAAGCGATTGCTCGTGGCCTAGCTTATGCACCATATGCAGATTTAATCTGGTGTGAAACGGCAGAGCCAGATTTAGATGAAGCGCGTCGCTTTGCTGATGCCATTCATGCGGAATATCCAGATCAGTTATTAGCATATAACTGTTCACCTTCCTTTAACTGGGAGAAACACATGTCTGAAAAAGATATGGATAGCTTCCAAAAAGAAATTGCGGCGATGGGTTATAAGTACCAGTTCGTAACATTAGCTGGTTTCCATACATTAAACTACAGCATGTTCGAACTTGCAGAACAGTACAAAGATAAGGGTATGGGAGCATATTCACGTCTCGTACAAGGTAAAGAGTTTGCAGCTGAAAGTAAGGGGTATACAGCGACTCGTCACCAGCGTGAAGTTGGTACTGGATACTTTGATGAAGTTGCCCAAGTTATTGCAGGTGGAACATCATCAACAACAGCACTAACAGGATCTACTGAAGAAGAACAGTTTAACTAATCTCTATAGAACATATAGTCAGGAGACGCTCTATCGTTATTCGACACGATAGAGCGTCTCTTTTTGTATGTTCATTAATGTATGAACAAGAAGACTAGGTCTAGTTCCCTATTTGAAACACAACTGTAACATAACTAAAATACGCATGTAATTTACAAATGCTATACTCTATTTAGTCATTAAAAAACATAGAAAAAGTGCTTTATTAATAGAGGTTCACTTTAAATAGACTATACATATGAAGTAACATACATAAGAGAGAGAAAACGAGAATGTAAATGAAGAAAGTGGGGAATCGAGTTTGAAAAAAATAATATTCACAATTTCCACGGTTGCAGTGGTTGGATTTGGGAGTGCTTTTTTTAGCCCATCCGTCAAAGCAGATACGGTCGGGGAATTAGAAAACAAGCAAGCGGAAATACAAGATGACCGTGCGGAGATTAAAGCAAGCTTATCTGATGCAGATGCACAGATTGCGGATGTATTATTTGAATTGCAAGATACGAA
>DATGSG010000038.1:0-6397 GCA_035302925.1 Virgibacillus sp.
TATTTAATGACCATGAAAAAACGCTCGAACTATCGAATCAAGCAAGTGAAGTTAAACTGAAAATTGAACAGTTATTGGAAAAGTGGACTGCGCTCCATTAATAGGAGCAAATGGCAGATTCATCCCATGAAAAAACACTACCCTTCTGCATGGGTAGTGTTTTTTCATCTATGTAAATGAATTTCATAATTACCAAAATCAGCAACATCGTTACAATATGTAGTTAAGAATGGGTAAACGCAACTATATGCTGTAGCGATGTTGCACTAAACCGGTATTATGAAATTCATTAATGTAAATGAATTTCATAATTATCAAAATCAGCAACATCGATACAATATGTAGTTAAGAACGGATCAACGAAACTATAGGTTGTAGCGATGTTGCACTAAACCGGTATTATGAAATTCATTAATATGAGCGATCTGTTTATTTAAATAAATAATCATTTTGGATAGAAGACTCGACCGCAACTCGATAAACAAGCGCAAAGCCGATCATTGTGGATAAGATCGAGCTTCCTCCATAACTAATAAGCAATAATGGGATTCCTGTAATCGGCATAATTCCAATCGTCATCCCTATGTTTTGAAAGGTATGGATGATCATTAAACTCATAAACCCGAAACATATATACGATCCGAAGGGGCTAAATTTAAAGACCTTTAAACCCAATGTTACTAATTTATAAAACAATAGAAAGTAGAGAAATATAACAGCAGCACTTCCCATAAAACCGAAGCTCTCACCAATAATAGAAAAAATGAAATCCGTATGTGCCTCTGGAAGTTGGACTTGTATATTACTCATCCCTTTTCCAAATAATTGACCTGAACCTAAAGAAAGCATTGATCGATCAATATGAAATGTATCAATTCCGGTCTGGGTTGGATCAAACCAAGTAACGATTCTATTGATTTGATAAGGTTTGATACCGATCAATTTTTGTGACATGTCTGGAAAGTTAATGACGAGCATAATGACCCCTGTTATAAGCGAGGCACCACCTACAATTAATGTAGCAATAATTTTCCAACCTATTCCCGCTAGAAGGATAAGAATCCCGGCAATAAATACATAGACTAACGACGTACCAAGGTCGGGCTGAATTATAGTAAATAGAACAGGGAGAGCTGTAGCTCCTATTATTTTAAGTAATAAATAGATATCACTTGTTACCGTGGCAACCTTATACTTTTCTTTATGCTGGCTAATTAATGCAGCTAAAAATAATATCAGGGCTATTTTTGTAAATTCTGAAGGTTGCAAGGAGAGTCCCGGCAATCCAGTGAACCAACTCTTTGATCCATTAATAACTTTCGCAATACTTGCTGGACTTAGCCATAATATAATGAGGATTAACACACCAAACCCATATACATAAATGCTTGATTTATACAATTGCTCAAGATCAAGAAACTGGATCACCGCTAATATACCGATACTGATAAGAAACCAAACCGCTTGTTTTAGGACAAAGTTTTCACTGGCGTATTGCTCTAATTGTTGTGCATTATAGATCGCTAATAAACTTACACTAATAAATAAGAGTAAGATAAAGATAAGGTCTGTGCGTATATAGTGGGATTGTTTCTTAGACATTGTTGTTCACCATGTTTCTATCATGTTGTTCAAACGCTTGAACAACGATTATTATATTTTGTTGAATGAAATCGTTGGGATCGAAGTAGTCCTTTAATCTAATGTCAGTGATGGATTTGCATTTAAATCCCAGCCAGAACGTTTCCCTTGTTCATAAGCGATCGTTCCCACTGCAGCAATCATCGCCGCATTATCTGTACATAAGTGTAGGGGCGGAATAAGTAACGGAATATCTGTCATAGAAAACTTCTCTTCCAATGCAGCACGTAATCCACGGTTTGCCGCCACTCCACCAGCAACAATTACTTGTTTAACTTCATATTCAAGTGCTGCCTGATACGTCTTCTCGACGAGAACTTCTATTACACTTGCTTGAAAACTAGCAGCAATATCTTCCTTTTTTAATTTCTCATCACGCTGTTTTGCATTGTGTATTTTATTAATAACTGCTGACTTCAAACCGCTAAAGCTAAAATCATACTGATCCTTTTCTAGCCATGCACGTGGAAAATCAATATTTTCTTTTCCAATCATGGCTAATTCATCAATATGAGGTCCACCAGGATAAGGCAAATCCAACATTCTAGCCACCTTATCAAAAGCTTCTCCAGCGGCGTCATCACGTGTTTCACCGATGACCTCATAAACACCATGCTCCCTCATTAAAACGATCTCAGTATGTCCGCCCGACACGATTAAGGATAGTAGAGGGAATTCAAACTCTTTCTCAAGTCGATTCGCGTAGATATGTCCGGCAATATGATGAACACCTACTAAAGGTTTATCCTTGGCAAAGGCGATTGCTTTCGCAGCATTGACACCGATCAGTAAGGCTCCGACTAAACCCGGGCCTTCTGTAACCGCGATCGCGTCAATTTGCTCCCAAGATAAATTTCCCTGATTGAAAGCCTCCTCTAATACGACCGTTATTTGCTCGACATGATGTCTTGCAGCAATCTCCGGTACAACACCACCAAAACGTTTATGGCTCTCAATTTGTGATGCAACAATATTTACAATTATCTCGGTTCCATTTTTCACAACAGCAACTGCTGTCTCATCGCAACTTGTTTCAATTCCTAATATATAACGGTCTTTTTTTATCATAAGTTCACCCACATCACAATTGCATCCTCTTGATTATCCGTATAATAATTTTTTCGGATCCCACCTGGAACAAATCCAAATTTACGGTACATTCCTTGTGCAATAACATTTGACACTCTTACTTCTAACGATAAGCGCTTTACACTCATTTTCATCGCTTGTTGGCACACATATTCAAACAGTTTTTCTCCTATTTTCAACCCTCTATATTGAGGTATAATAGCAATATTCGTTATTTGGGCATCATCAATAACTACCCACATTCCCGCATAGCCAATCACTTTATTATTCAATTGAGCGATAAAATAATAGGCATAATCATTTTTTAATACTTCTTGTGCAAAAATCTCCTTTGGCCACGGCTCAGTAAAGGATGCCTTCTCTACTTCCATCACTTCATCAATGTCAATAATATTCATTTTTCTGATTACTAATTCTGCCATTTTATTTAGTTTCCTTTTGTGATTTAATCCAATTCGCCTCAGCCTCTGCTAAGCGTAAATAATTTGGTGTTAACATATGCGTAGGATCTGCCTCTTCATCCATACCAGCCATCGCTAAGTGTGCCGGGTCCAGTACATGATAAATAAGTTCCGGGATAATTGCCGTATTCGGTAATTTCTCAATAATCATTGTTTTATGCAATTCAATATCTGGACTTAAAAACAAAATCTCCCCACCCGCTAGCTGCAATTTATCAAGCCAAGACTCCATTGAAATATTCTCTTCTTGATATACGGTTACTAGTTTATCATGCTTCCATTGATACATGCCAGTATAGACATTGCCACGTCGAGCATCATAAAACGGGCAAATATATGAATTAAAAAAGCGTCCTTGATAGGCTAGTGCTTGTATACTTGATATACCAACAACAGGTATGTTTAATGCCCACGCCATTGATTTAGCCGTTGTTAAACCAATCCGAACCCCTGTATATGAACCAGGCCCTTTGCCAACGACTATTTTATGCAACTGCTTTGGAGACATCTCAACCTCTGCCATTAATTTACTAATCGCAGGCATCAATCGAACGGAATGATTTTTTGGTAGGTTTGTCGTTAGCTTTCCTACCACTTGTCCATTCGTTACCAAGGCAACAGCCATCAAATGAGTGGATGTATCAATCGCAAGTACGTTCATGTTAGTAACCCCTTATCACACATTCTAATTTACTTCCTAAGTTCCATAATAACATTCACAAAATGATTTCCAATCGGTTTGAAGACTAAGCTTCTAGTATATTCATCTACATAGCTAATTTCAACTGCCAATCGATCGGGTGGCAAATAATCTTCAATAAATTGGGCCCATTCAATGACAGAGACACCACCATTAGTAAAGTATTCATCAAATCCGATATCTTCCTCAGAATGCTCTAACCGATAAGCATCCATATGATTTAAGGATAATGTACCTTGATATTGTTTAACAATCGTAAAGGTTGGGCTTGTTACCATCCTACTTATGTTAAGCCCTTTAGCAATCCCTTTGGTAAAAGCAGTTTTCCCAACACCTAAATCTCCCTCAAGTGTAATGACATCATTTGGTTCAAGTAGAGCAGCTAATGTTGAACCGAGCGCCATCGTCTCTTCCTTTGAATGAGTCTTTGTTTGATACGTATTCATTTTTACACCTACTTTATCTTAAATGCGTATATCCACTTTTGGTTAGTGAACGTACTTGACTACCTTTTTCTAAAAACACATTCCCACTTTCCGTTCCTGGCAATATTACATTGCCTATTTCAGTTACCTGAACCCCGACATGGGCTGCAACGGACTGTACTTGTGCCCAGTTTTCAGTGGGAACCGTACCGAGTATTTCAAAGTCTTCTCCACCAAAATACTTCCACTTCTCTTGTAATTGGTAGGTAAACTGATCAAATGATTGGGCAACTGGAATTGCTTCCGCAACTAAGCAAATATCGACTTCTGATGCTTCCGCAATTTCCATAGCTTCATTAGCGATTCCATCACTAATATCATTTAATGCCATTCGGGGAATACTTTTTAATCCATTTACAAACTCAACTCGTGGCGTAGGCATTTGATGTCTTTTTTTATAATATCTTTCATTTATATAGTCACCCTGATTCAATAACATATGTAAACCAGCTCTTGAATCACCTAATGTACCCGTTACAAAAACAACATCGTGATGTTTTGCTAAGTTTCTATATCTAGCTTGACCTCTGTTGACATAACCAATTACGGTAATAGAGATTGCTAATTCGCTTCCTGAAACAGTATCTCCACCAATTAAATCCATCCGATATTCTTTACCGATTTCCTCCATACCGGAGAATATTTCCAAGCATTCTTTTTCAGACCATGTCTTTGGAATAATAATCGATACAAGATAAAATGTGGGGCTACCACCCATCGCAGCGATATCGCTAATGTTAGCAGCTAGGGCACGATATCCTATATAGAATGGTGGCATTGTTTGCCTTGTGAAATGAATGTTTTCAACAAATGTGTCGACTGCCGTAACGATATCTTGAGTTTGCTGACGAAACACTGCCCCATCATCACCAACACCTTTAACAAGACTTGATTGTTTATAATGTGATTGTTTAATTGAGTTTATAAAGGAGAATTCATTCATATTTAAGTCCCCTATTTCTAATGAGAGTATGATTATTGTAACGAATCATCATGGTATAACATGTTCATTCTCTTTATATTATATCTTATCTTAAATGAATAAGAAATCATACCTTACTGAAATTTTAATATACTCTATGCTAAAATAATTATTGAATGAATTTCATAATCTCTATTTATAGCTACATCACCCCCGCATGTAGTTGTATTGATTCGTTTACAACTACATATCGAAGTGACATCCTGTTCATTAATTATAAATACAAATAAAAAATACATGATCTCTAGTTTATCAGAGTCATGTATGTATCGTTTATTTTAAATTAAATGGCGGTCTGGACGGGACTCGAACCCGCGACCTCCTGCGTGACAGGCAGGCATTCTAACCGACTGAACTACCAGACCATATAATAGTGTTTTAAATTCTTAAATAATTAGTGATTATACAAATTTATTGGTTCATAAAATTTGTACTACATTCATGGATACATTTCCATAAAGGGAGTGTCTTAATGATACATTTTTAATAAGGGCAATAAATTAATGATACATTTTCAAAAAGGAATGTCTTAATGATACATTTTCAAAAAGGAAAATGTATTATTGGTTGCGGGGGCAAGATTTGAACTTGCGACCTTTGGGTTATGAGCCCAACGAGCTACCAGACTGCTCCACCCCGCGGTATAATAATGGAGGATGACGGGCTCGAACCGCCGACCCCCTGCTTGTAAGGCAGGTGCTCTCCCAGCTGAGCTAATCCTCCTAGAACATTTTAAAAGAATGGTGACCCGTACGGGAATCGAACCCGTGATACCACCGTGAAAGGGTGGTGTCTTAACCGCTTGACCAACGGGCCATAACTAATTAAATAAGACGCTTCAAGTACGGAGAGCAAGGGATTTGAACCCTTGAGACCGCGAACGGCCTACATGATTTCCAATCATGCACCTTCAGCCAGCTCGGACAGCTCTCCAAATTGGCTCCGCAGGTAGGATTCGAACCTACGACCGATCGGTTAACAGCCGATTGCTCTACCACTGAGCTACTGCGGAATGAAGGACATTGTCTCACATAAAAAA
>DATGSG010000039.1:0-27243 GCA_035302925.1 Virgibacillus sp.
TTTTTTATGTAGGGAATGCGATAGTAGCTTTACAGCGAAGACACCTATTGTCAAAAAGAATTGCTATATTTCTGAGCATACGAATGCTCAGGTCGTCATCAAGTCTACTGATGCACAACCATTAATTTCAATTGCGAGCGATTGTTCTGTATCACCTACGACAGTTCAGCGTTTAGAAGTAAGTATTGTAAAAGAAATGTTAGATTATGATGGAGAATTAAAAGCGAACTACATGCTTTATCAAGAATTATTGCAGTCAATGACGAATCGCGATTACAGCGCATTAGAGAGCATATTACAAAGACGTAGCACTAAGTTAAGATCAAGCTACATGAAAACAAGTTTAAAGACGTTACGAAAACACCATCCATACATTAAAAACCGTTTTATTTACCCATATAATAATGGACGGATGGAAGGGATCAACAAGATAAAAGTACTTCATAGAGTCGCATATGGCTACAGAAACTTCATGAATGTTAAGAATCGAATCATGCTCCATTTCAAGCTAAAACCTGTAGAAGCCACATGCAATACAGGACATAAAGAAACACCCCCCAACGCTGCTTAAACAGACATTGAAGTGTGTGCAATAATGAAATTACCACTCTTTAAGCTGACTGGAACGGAAGTCGATGGACTCCTGCGAGAACAGCACGAGTCCGAAGACCCCGGAGGAAGTGATTTTCTTCCGAGGCGGCTGAGGCCGTGCCCGCGGAAAGCCTGTCGAGTGTAGTGCAAGTCAGCGAAATAAGAGCGCAAGCTTTGATTGTTATCGTTCCACTTAAATATTCATCGACTTAAAATTCTTCACCAACGTTATTTGACAAAGAACCTTAAATCGTTTATCTCGCTGCTATCCAGATTATTTCTCTTCATATACGCTGATTGAGAGATTTCAACGTATCATCGACAAAACTAGTGAAAAAATATACCACACTCTGACATGATATGAAGTTCATTTGGGGTACGATCGTATACACTAGGAGGGATTCTGTTGGACGAGTATTCTATTTTTTGGATAAAGAAGGAGTTTGCCTATCATTACTCTCATAAAAGTGATATATTATATCGTTTTATACGCTCCTACCAAGAAGATGAACAACGTCAGGATTTATCGGGACAATATAATTATATTACAAACCACTTCCCTAGAAGAAAACTCATTCATCATGTAACGCAATTTTGTGATCGGAAGGACAAGATAGAAATCCACGATCATCAACTAGAAATATCAAATAACCACCAGTATTTAGCTTTGCACATCTGCGAAAAACAGTTAAAATTTTACTGTGACTCCTTAGATACTGCTGAAGATCTACTCTTTCCCATTTTGCGATCTTATCATCCCTTTTTATTTATCATTGGAAATAATCAGGAGAACTATGGATGGATTTCACCAATTACGAAAAGAAGGCAATTTAATAACAGACAAGTATTGTATTCTTATCCCTGATTTACTATACTATATAAGGAACAGTTTAATGAATTTCATAATACCGGTTTAGCGCCACACCGTTACAACGTATAGTTTCGTTTAATCATTCTTAACTACATGCCGTATCGATGTAGCTGATTTTGGAAATTATGAAATTCATTCAGTTACATAAACAGGAACAAATGAAGGAGGACAGCGTGATATGAGCACGATTTGGATTGTTTTAATTGCACTCGTTGCATTGATTGCAGGGTTAGCTTTAGGCTTTTTCATTGCCAGAAAATACATGATGAATTATTTGAAAAAGAATCCACCAATTAATGAGCAAATGCTACGTACATTAATGATGCAAATGGGTCAAAAACCATCGCAAAAGAAAATAAATCAGATGATGCGTTCGATGGAAAACCAAACTGATAAATAAATCACGGTATTTTTCTAGAACGCTGTTCAGATAAAGCATTCTTAACATAGCAAAATTATAATGGTTGAGTTTTAATAGCTACAGGGTTACGTTATAGCCATGTAGATTAACTTTTCTTAAACACCGCCTATTCTATGAATGATTAATTAAAAATCATGTAGATTGGTGGTGTTTTTATGTTTTTTAGCTGGTTATGGGGGCAATATCTGAAAGAATGGTTCATGAAAAATGTGGCTCTGCCTAAAGAGTCAAAGAAGGTGCGTAAAGGATTTATGTCTGATATTGTGTTGGGAGATTGTATCCTATAAATTGGACTTTAGTCAGCCCTTATCGAATATCGATGGGGGGTGGCCTAACCCTTGATTTGTCAGCAAACTGTCAAATAAGTAGCCGTATAACGATAGAATATGTGATAATCTAAATAGAGGATTTGGAGAAGGAGGGACATGATGACAGATATAAATATTTTTATAGCTTTTGGTGCGGGGGTATTATCATTTGTTTCACCTTGCGTCTTACCGTTATATCCAGCATTCTTATCCTATATTACGGGAATGAGTGTAGAAGGAATTAGTCAAGAAAATAAAATGTTAAACAGAAAAAGTATGATTCATACGATTTTGTTTCTATTAGGATTTTCAAGTATTTTTATCATTCTTGGTTTCGGTACTTCATTCGTAGGTGAATTTCTAAATACATATCAAACGGTCATCCGGCAAATCGGGGCCGTTCTTATTGTCTTTTTCGGGCTCGTCATCACGGGCATATTGAACTTCAACTTCTTAATGAGAAGCAAAACAGTATCCTTTAAAAATCGTCCTGCAGGATTCTTCGGTTCTTATTTAATCGGTATGGCGTTCTCCTTAGGATGGACCCCATGTATGGGACCGATTTTAGTCATTGTCATCTCCATGGCCGCATCAAATCCTGAGATGGGTATGATGCTAATGATCAGTTATGTATTAGGATTTTCCATCCCCTTTTTAATCCTGTCATTCTTTATCGGCAGGTTGAATTGGATCAAGCGAAACAGTGATAAAATTATGAAAATCGGTGGGTACATTATGATTGTTGTCGGTATCGCTTTATTTTTTGACTGGATGACAAAGTTAACTTCATTTTTAGCCGGATGGTTTGGTTGGTTCGGTTTTTAATGGTAGGCAACAGTCTTAGCTGCCAACCTAATATTGTTTATAAATAAAACAGTGCTGATCACGTACTATTCATAGAGAGAGTGAATTAACATGCCTTGGGTGATAATAAGTACTGTTGTTGCTATTTTCATGGGTATAACCATGATATTTATTCGATTAAAAACGGCAGAAAAACCTTCATCCCGGAAAAGGATAATTTTGCCGCCTTTATTTATGAGTTCTGGGGCACTCATGTTTTTATTTCCAGTCTTTCAAGTTCTTTGGTTAGAAGTTTTTGAGGCGCTCGGTATTGGCATCCTTTTTTCGATATTTTTGATTAAAACATCACGGTTTGAGATTCGCGATAAGGAGATCTATTTAATACCGTCCAAAGCATTTATCATTATATTATTTGGTTTGTTATTTATTCGGGTCGCTTTTAAGCTTATGATTGGAAGTAGTATTTCTCCAGGAGAAACGAGTGGCATGTTTTACTTACTTGCGTTAGGGATGATTTTTTCCTGGCGGTTGTCGATGTTATGGCAATATCAAAAACTAGCAAAACAATTAGATGAACAAGGTCAATAAAACATGCGCTTTATCCTTTGTTTAAAGGTAAAGCGCATGTTTTATTCGTTTGAATAATTGCTTTTCCAGTCCTTTGCATAATCATCCTTTGACAATAAAAAAAACTTTTCATAAGGAGTAACATCAATGTTTTCCTGTTTTAACTTCTTCCTAAGAAAACGATGGTCGCGTTTTGGGGTTCCGATGATATAGCCTTCTATCAAGATTTCTCGCGTTATTTTATCAACGTTTCTTTCTAAAGCTAGTTCGCCGATCTTACTTGCAATGGATTGTCGGGCGGCATCTCTAAAGATTTCGGGAACAGGTGAAACCAGTACTTCTAATAGGTCCTTTTCCTCTTGCTCCCACATCTGAATCGTGTGTTCCATATAGTGCCGTTCCCAATCCATTGCCGAATTCCCGTCTGCTTTTGGCAATTGTTTTAGAAACTTACGAAACATGAAGAATCCACCGATTGACATAAAAACAATCATGAAGAGACACCATAAAACAATAGAATATTCAACAAAAATTGACATATAACTCACTTATCTCCCTTTTTACAAGATTGTATGTATAAAAAGATAATATTAATTTGTCTTTCAAGTAATCTATAGTACCATAAATACAAGGCCACATACTTTCGTGAATTTCATCATACGGATTTATCGCTAACAGCTGGTTTAGGCAGTTATGAAATTGATTCACTTGGAAGAAACATCTATTATATACGTATTGTTTTCCTAGTCATTCGGCTAAAGAGACGAATAAACTTATTTGAAACGGTTGCCTTCCTATAGATTATACCAATCATAGGCATAACTTCAATGTAAAGAGTTTGCTCAAATCTATTTTTATGTCATAATTCCACACGTTTTATCATTATACTGATGGTATGAGCAAGGATCAACTTTAACTTTGTTTTGATAAAGGGGGGTGCAAATGATTGAGTGAAGACGGAACAGTAGACCTTAACGAACAAATGAAGCCATATTATGATAATCTAGCTTCCATGCCGACCGTTATCCTAGAATGGATCGATGAACATAGTCAAGAAATAATAGCGGTATGGAATCAAGCAGGTAACTTACTATTTATCACGAAATCGGTTACCAGATTATTAGGTTATCAACCAAGCGAGTTTTTTGGAATGAAGTGGAAACAAATCTTTTCAAGTGAAGATGCTACCCATTTACTTCATCATATGAATCAGGGGATTCAGCAAAAAGTGCATCAATTCACGATCCCACATGCCAATCATACAAATAGCTTCTTTGACAGCACCATTGCCAAGGTGATTGATCAGGAGCACGTTTATTATGTTGGTGCCTTTAAACATATGACAAATCCGGAAGAAGTAGAAAAGAGTATGATGGAATCCGAGAAAACGGCTATCGCTGGCCAACTTTCAGCAGGCATTGCCCATGAGATTCGTAATCCGCTGACTTCATTAAAAGGCTTTCTACAATTGTTACAAGGTGGAGTAGAACAAAAAGAAGTCTATTATAAAATTATGGCTGATGAAATTGATAAAATTGAAGTCATGGCTTCCGAACTTTTATTTATCTCCAAACCTTTTACAGAGAATCGACAAGTTGAATCCATTCAGTCGATGATTAAAGATGTGATCATTCTCTTACGTTCACTGGCGAACACGCAAGGTATTATCATCGACTGGACTGCGAAAGGAAAAGATGAAGTTTATTGTGATCGGTCGCAAGTGAAACAAGCCCTAATTAATATTATTAAAAATGCGATCGAAGCAACAGAGCAAGATGGCGTCGTTCAGGTTGTGGTCAATTCGTTGGAAAACGAGGTTCAAGTGGATGTAATGGATGAAGGACCAATCATTCCAAAAGAGGTATTAGACCGCCTGGGGGAACCTTACTTCACTACAAAATCAGGCGGGACAGGTCTTGGACTTATGATAACGAAGAAAATATTAGCCCAACATGAGGGGCAATTGAATATCATCTCGAATAATGAAAGTGGGAATATCTTTCGAATGATTCTACCACTTGCTAGAGATCATCGTGAGGATGTTTAATCTATAACGTTGTCTTTTAGATTATTCGTTTTACTATAAGTAATACTTATCGAAACAAATAAGTTTTTAATATACAAGTAGTGACACAAAAGAGTTGTCATATACAATCAATTCATTTAACATATATAATAGAGGATTTTTTGCAGTCTTCTATTTATATATGAGAAATGATCAAGGGTAATGAACTGATTAATTTTTTTGTTTAATCATGAATCAACCACCTTGAAAAGGTAAGTGTAGGAAAACGAGAGGGGATTTTACATCTATGGGGAAAGCGAATAAATATAACGCTAAAAAGAATTTTGAACTGAATGGTAAAACGTACAACTATTTCGACTTGAAAGTGTTAGAAGAAGCTGGATTAGGAGATATTTCACGTTTGCCGTTCTCCGTACGTGTTCTATTAGAATCTGTCTTACGTCAATATGATGGACAAGTCATTAAGGATGAGCATATTGAGGGATTGACAAATTGGGGAACGAAAGCAGGAGAAGGTATCGATGTACCATTTAAACCTTCACGTGTTATTTTACAAGACTTTACGGGGGTACCGGCTGTAGTTGATCTTGCTTCATTACGAAAAGCAATGGTTGATATGGGCGGAAATCCAGATGACATCAATCCAGAGGTTCCAGTGGATCTTGTTATTGACCACTCTGTACAAGTTGATCAGTATGGTACACAAGACTCATTAAAGCGAAATATGGACTTAGAATTTGAGCGAAATGCGGAGCGTTATGAGTTCTTACACTGGGCTCAAAAGGCATTTGATAACTATCGTGCGGTACCACCAGCAACCGGTATTGTTCACCAAGTAAACTTGGAATACTTAGCCGATGTTGTGCATGCTGTTGAAAACGATGAAGGAAGTTTTGACACATTCCCTGATACACTCGTTGGTACGGATTCACATACACCAATGATCAATGGATTAGGCGTACTTGGTTGGGGTGTAGGCGGAATTGAAGCAGAGGCAGGAATGCTTGGACAGCCTTCTTATTTCCCAACACCAGAGGTTATCGGGGTTAAATTTACTGGTAGTTTCCCAGAAGGAACGACAGCAACGGACCTGGCATTAAAAGTTACACAAGTCCTACGTAAGAAAAATGTGGTCGGTAAATTTGTTGAATATTATGGTCCAGGCTTGAAAGACATGCCACTAGCAGACCGTGCAACAATCTCTAATATGGCGCCAGAATATGGAGCGACTTGTGGATTCTTCCCGGTTGATGAGGAATCATTAAGTTACCTACGCCTAACAGGCCGTGAGGAAAAACAAATTGATATTGTTGAGAAATACTGTAAAGAGAATAACTTATGGTATTCATCAGATCAACCAGATCCAGAGTATACAGAGAAGGTAGAAATCAACCTATCTGAACTAGAGCCAAACTTAGCTGGACCTAAGCGTCCACATGATTTAATTCCTTTATCAGACATGCAGAAGGAATTTAATAAAGCAGTAACAGCTCCTGTTGGAAATCAAGGGTTTGGCCTAGAAGACGCGGAGTTCGATAAAGAAATAACAGTGGAACATCCAAATGGTGAAACATCTGTTATGAAGACAGGATCACTTGCCATTGCAGCCATTACATCATGTACGAATACATCGAATCCACATGTTATGTTAGGTGCTGGTTTATTAGCGAAGAAAGCAGTTGATAAAGGATTAACAGTACCAGATTATGTTAAAACATCCCTTGCACCAGGTTCAACTGTTGTCACACGCTATTTAGACGATTCAGGACTGACAACATATCTTGATGAATTAGGCTTTAACTTAGTTGGTTATGGTTGTACAACGTGTATTGGAAACTCAGGACCACTTCGTCCAGAAATTGAAAAGGCGATTATGGATAATGATTTGACTGTTTCATCCGTCCTATCAGGTAACCGTAACTTTGAAGGTCGTATCCATCCATTAACAAAAGCAAACTACTTAGCTTCACCACCACTTGTTGTTGCTTATGCTCTTGCAGGTACAGTGGATATTGACTTAGCTAAAGAAGCGCTTGGAAAAGATAAAGAAGGGAATGACGTTTATCTGAAAGATCTCTGGCCAACAATGTCAGAAATCAAAGCACAGATTGACGACGTTATTAAACCTGAAATCTTCCGTTCAGAATATGATAATCTCTTTGCTTCAAATGAAAAATGGAATGAAATTGAAACGACAGATCAGCCGTTGTTTGAATGGGATAATGAGTCTACATATATTCAAAACCCACCATTCTTTGAAGGATTATCAAAAGAGCCAGATTCGATTCAGCCTTTAAGTAATTTAAGAGCTCTTGCTAGCTTTGGCGATTCCATTACAACGGACCATATTTCACCAGCTGGAGCAATTGGTATGAATGTGCCAGCAGGACAGTATTTACAAGATAAAGGGGTTTCACCAAGACACTTTAACTCCTATGGGTCACGTCGTGGGAACCATGAAGTAATGATGCGAGGAACATTTGCGAATATTCGTATTCGTAATATGCTTGCACCAGGCACAGAGGGTGGTTATACAACACACTGGCCTACTGGAGAAGTCATGCCTATCTATGATGCAGCAATGAAGTATCAAGATGAAGGCACAGGCCTAGTCGTACTCGGTGGTAAAGATTACGGGATGGGTTCATCTCGTGACTGGGCGGCAAAAGGTTCTGGTTTACTTGGTGTGAAAGCAGTAATCGCAGAAGGTTACGAGCGTATTCACCGTTCAAACTTAGTGATGATGGGTATTTTACCGTTAATCTTTGAAAAAGGTGAAAATGCTGAATCACTTGGTTTAACTGGAAAAGAAAACTTCAATATCGCTGTAAGTGAAAATGTTCGACCAAACGAATTTGTTGAAGTCGTAGCAGTAGATGAAGATGGCAAAGAAACTAAATTTAACGCTGTTGCACGTGTTGATAGTGATATCGAAATCGATTACTATCGTAATGGCGGTATTTTACAAACCGTATTGCGCAGTAAGCTAAAAGCGTAATTCAATCCTACCAACAGCCTTTATCCAAAAAAACTGGATAAAGGCTGTTTTTTTGTATATTATCTGGGTTCTTTGAAAAAATAAGGGAGAGGAAGAAAGGGTGAAAAAACAAAGATGGATAATCATGATAATAAACCAAATCCCGATGATCGAAGTGATAATGTAGAGAAATTACAGGCAATGGTCGAGGACACTGCACAAAATATAGAAAAGTCAGAAGAAACGATGACACATCTCGGTGATGAGGAAAAGGAAACAATTAGAGAAAAGAATCGTCGCCGTGAGCAAGCCATTGATAGCATGCGTGAAGAGATAACAGATGAATACAATCACAATCAACTTAAGTAATGACACAGCCCCAAACCAAATTACAGCAATTGGTTTGGGGCTGTTTTTCTCTAAGCGTATGTACAACGATTGATTCCAGATTTATGATATTATGGAGAGTATAGGAAAGGGGTATGATGTTGAATACAGTGCGCACAACGATAGAGGTAAGGTATCAAGAAACAGATCAAATGGGTGTTGTTTATCATGCTAATTATCTCGTTTGGTTTGAGATCGGTCGTACAAAACTGATTGAATCCTTAGGTTTTAATTATGCAGATATGGAAAAACAACAAGTCGTTTCCCCTGTTATTGATGTCAAGATATCCTATAGGAAACCTGTTCGATATGATGAAAAAGTCATCATTGAAACATGGATTGAATCGTATAATGGGATTCGAACGACATATGGTTATCACGTAATCAATGCAGCGAATGAGATTGTTGTAAGTGGCTATACGGAGCATGTTATTGTAAATAAGGACACATTTCGTCCTCTTTCATTACGGAAGGCATTTCCGGATTGGCATAAAGCGTATGAGAAGCAAGTTAAAGGAGAATAACGATGGCCTTTGGTATCACAAGAAGCGAACTTCAAGCATGGAAACAAGATGTTACAGCTGGAAAGATTGCTTTTTTAACTCACTTTTGGACGGACGAGCGTTTTCCTGGCTGTTATACCGTGACAAAAGTAGGGTGTAGTAATCTGCCCATGTTAATCGAGTGGGGAGAACAATATGGTTTAAGAGTGAATTGGATTCATGAACGTGATCAGTTTCCACACTTTGATTTATTCGGGGATCGACAATTAGCTATCCTAATGAAAGAGGGCCAGTGGAGTCACATTGAAAAGTTTAATCTAACGAAAGTAGACCGAAGGAAACAAGATGATTAATAGAGTAACAACTACATATAAACAGTTTAAATGAATGAATTTCATTAAAATGTGCATGATCATCCACAAAAATACGATGAACAATTTTATCATTGTTCATCGTATTTTTTAAGTCCTATCATTGTTGAGGAATATAGTTAAATTCTGGCTCGTTTCGATCTTCATTTAAGGTGATATTGAGGTTAATATCTTCAAAATACCAAGCATCATCAGACTCAATGAAAAAAGTAATGTCTTCTACAACAGTTGATATATAAGCTTTTTTGGGTTTGTCATGATTTATCCCCATTGAAAATCCAGGAATATGTCCTCCATGGCCATATCGAGGAAAAAAGCGGATATATGACTGCTCAGACTCTAAGTCCAACTCCGTTTTATACCATGTAGCTGCATCATTTGTAATGTTCATTCTCATGATTCTATCTCCTCATCATTTATTATTCTTCTTCTGTTTCTTTTCCGGAACTAAATCAATCCCACCTTCGTGCAATGGATGGCATTTACTAATGCGTTTAATGGCTAAATAACTGCCTTTTAGAGAGCCAAATCGCTGGATTGCTGTTAAACCATATTCGGAACAGGTGGGAAGAAATCGACAAGTAGGGGGCCTAAATGGACTAATTCCCTTTTGATAAAATCGAATAAAACCGATTAATATATATTTCATTATCGAGAGCCTTCTTTACTTTATTTTAATGTCTGCCCTGTTTGTTTATCGAAACTAAGTGAAGCGATCGCATCATGCATATGTATCGATTCTTCGTTTTGACATGTCACTTTAAATTGGTTTACAAATGGCAGTTCATATAAGTCAGCCGCAACTAAGCGAACGATATCTTCAACAAATCTCGGGTTTTCATAGGCCCTTTCCGTAACGACTTTTTCATCAGGCCTCTTTAAGACGGGATGTAAACGGGAACTTGCATTACTTTCTGCCGCTTCAAGCAATTGTTCCTTCCAATCATATTCATCCTCATTAAAATCAGTAGATAATTGAATGTCCATGGAGACCTGTCCCCGTTGATTGTGGGCACTATACTCACTAATGTCTTTGGAACAAGGACAAAGCGTTGTAATGAGGACAGACAGCCCGCCATTGATCGTAAATCCATCGTGTACATCATAGGAGACAGACATGGTTAGATCGGCGTAATTCATCCCCATGAGTTTCGACTGTGGTGCACTTCTTTCAAAAAACCAGGGGAAATCAACTGTCATCGTCGCATCGTCTTGCTCCAGACGTTCAGCCAATTCCTTGGTAAACTTTTTAAGTGTTGAAAAATCAACAATAAATCCCTGTTCATGATAAAGGTTTAATTGTTCTGTAAACCGGCTCATATTCGTCCCTTTGCTCGTTTGTTTAATGCTTGTCGAAAATTGAAATGTTCCGATCGTCGTTTGGTTAATCGGACTTAAATTGCTGTTTATGGTAATGGGATGTTTAACTTTGGTGATCCCCACTACATCTAAATCAAAAAGGAAGTCTTTTTTAATATTTTGTAAATCTGACATCTCATATTTTTCAGTCGGTTTTGTTCCTACTCTTGGGCTGACAGAACCGAATAATTTATGGCGTTCAGCTTTATCAGGTAGTTGTTTACCTAGCGTGGTATTATTCATTGCCATATCTCCTTTTAAAATGTTTGCTAATGTGAATGAATTTCATTAATGTGCCTAAATTATACGTAAGAGCTTGCCATTATTCAATTTATACGTTCTTCATTTATCCATCGATACGATTACATCCACGTTATTTTAGGTTCCGTCTTGTTTTTTATTCTAATAATATTTTCCTTATGTCGATAGAAGACAAATACGGTTAAAATCGTAACGATAATGATGAGTCCAATGTCTCGTAGGAGAAGAGTAACAATGATTGAGATGACTCCCGTAATCATGGAGGCCAGTGAGACATATTTCCAAATATATAACGAGCATAAAAAGGAAATGACCATAATGACGAATAATAAAGGACTGACACCTAATATAATCCCGGCAGAAGTTGCGACAGCCTTACCGCCTTTGAACTTAGCAAATAGGGGGTAGGTATGTCCAAGAACAGCAAATACACCGATAATTAATAGATAGACATCAGCACCGAACAACCAAGGGAGTAAGGTGGCAATTGTCCCCTTTAATATATCGGAGATCACAACAATGCTACCGGATTTTATACCTAACACACGAAAGGCATTGGTCGCGCCTAAATTACCGCTTCCATGTTCCCGAATATCAATTTTAGAGCCTATTTTTCCGACGATTAATGCGGAAGGAATTGAGCCTAATAGATAGGCGATAATTGCAAATATAATATATTCCATTTGACTACCTGCTTTCATGTATTAATCTAATACTGTATGCTTACGATTAGATATACCGTATTATGCTGTCCTCATTAGGAAAATGTCTACCCAACGTTTTCTTTAGATTGCTAAATCATATGAGCTGGATCGAGTACTGCTTGTGTTTATATTTAGTTATTAGAGGGAATGATTAAATAGCTATGTATATATATCATACTATGAAACGCATTGTGATTCATAGTTAAAATATCATAAAGGAAGATTATAATGATAGAATTTCAACATATTAACAAGGTATTCAGCGATGGAACACATGCTTTAACGGACTTTTCTTTGAAAATTAATGAAGGTGAATTGGTTACCTTAATCGGGCCGAGCGGTTGTGGAAAAACAACGACTATGAAAATGATCAACCGACTCATTAAACCTACAAGTGGAAATATTTTAATAAAGGGTAAAAATATAGAGGATTATAAAATACATGAATTACGGTGGAATATTGGTTATGTATTACAGGAAATCGCATTGTTTCCACATTTAACAATTGAGGAAAACATACGTGTTGTACCGGAAATGAAAAAATGGCATCGAAATCGGATTAAGAAACGTACAGAAGAGCTTCTTGAGATGGTTGGTTTAGACCCGAAGAAGTATAATGATCGCATGCCACATGAGTTATCAGGAGGGCAACAACAGCGAGTTGGTGTCATTCGAGCACTAGCCGCAGATCCCGATATTATCCTTATGGATGAGCCCTTTAGTGCGCTAGATCCTATCAGTCGAGAACAATTACAGAAAGATATTCGTCAGTTACAAACAGAGATCCAAAAAACCATTGTATTTGTGACGCATGATATGGATGAAGCATTAGCCCTTGGTGATAAAGTGTGCTTGATGAGAGAAGGCAAGATTGTCCAAATCGACACACCACAGCAGTTGGTTCTTCATCCAGCGACCCCTTTTGCGAAGAAATTTATTGGTGGGAAAAAGTCACTTTGGCATACAGCAATCGATATCATTGCAGATCGATCGCTGTCACGTACGATCACGGAAGAGGAATATGCAGACGATCCAGATCAACATGATGGGTGGCACGTTATTATCGCAGATGATGATCACTATGTCGGTGCTATTATGAACGGGGAAAGAGTGGAACTTCAAACTTTGCCAAATGATATGAAATTATATGAAGCTACCGAGCATATCCAATCAAGTCAACAGGTAGAATTTCCCGTATTAGCAGGAGATCGGCTTGTGGGTATCTTGAATTATGAAAACATTGTTGCCTACTTTAAAGATAATGTCAGTATCGAAAATGGCGTGATTCAAACATGAATGAATTTCTCGAAGTTTTTAGATTGAGACAAGATATTCTTTTAGAAACCATTTGGGAACATTTGCAAATATCATTGATTTCACTTATTATAGCTATTGTTATTGCGGTACCCATCGGTTTACTCTTAACGAGGTACAATCGGATAGCAGAACCGATCATTGGAATATCGGCGATTATGCAAACTATTCCCAGTTTAGCTGTTCTGGCATTCTTAATCCCACTATTTGGCATTGGTAAAACCCCGGCAATCATTGCATTGACAGCTTATGGTTTATTGCCTATCTTACGAAATACATATACAGGTGTTCATGAAGTTGATCCGAATTTAAAAGAAGCGGCGACAGGGATGGGGATGAATTCATTAAAGCGTCTAACCTTAATTGAATTACCACTGGCGATGCCCGTTATTATGGCGGGAATTCGTACGTCAATGGTACTCATTGTTGGGACTACGACAATTGCAGCTCTTATTGGTGCTGGAGGATTAGGTGAATTAATTCTATTAGGCTTGGATCGTGGTGGGGATGTTAATTTGATCCTATTAGGAGCGATTCCTGCTGCATTATTAGCTATTATATTAGACTCTATTTTACGTGGATTTGAACATTTATCGAAGCGGGCAGGCTTTAAATCTTTCATTGCGATGTTAATTATTGCTATACTTGTTGTAGTGAGCCCGTTATTGTTTACGAAAGACAATCATGCTAATATCGTGATTGGTGGTAAATTAGGTGCAGAACCTGCGATTTTAATTAATATGTATAAATATTTAATTGAAGATGAGACTGACCTAAAGGTTGAACTAAAAACAGGCCTTGGTAAGACGGAGTTAGTTTTTTCAGCACTAGAAGAAGGAAGTATTGATCTGTTTCCCGAATTTAGTGGTACGGCAATCGTCACCCATCTGGGTGAAGATGCTGTAAGCAATGATTCCTATGAGGTGTATGAACAAGCAAAACAAGGAATGAAAGAAGTCTACCAAATGGAGTTTTTAGAACCGATGAAATTTAATAATACCTATACTGTTGCAACTACAAAAGAGTTTGCTGAGAAATATGAACTGGAGTCCATTGGTGATTTAGAACGCGTGCAACATGAAGTTGTTGCTGGATTTACATTAGAGTTTAAAGATCGCTATGATGGGTATGTAGGTATGCAGGAACAATATAACCTTGACATTGCTACCGTCCGATCCATGGAACCGGGGATTCGGCAAACAGCTTTGGCCGAGGGTGATGTAGATATTATTGATGCCTATGAAACAGACAGTTATGTTGTTGAATTAGACTTACAAACATTAGAGGATCCGAAAAACTTATTCCCGCCTTATCAAGGTGCACCATTGATGAGAGAGGAAACATTGGAACAATATCCCGAATTAGAAGAGATCTTAAATCAACTAGCAGGGAAAGTGACCAATGATGAGATGCGAGCGATGAATTATCAAGTGGATTACGAGGATGCATCACCAGCTGCTGTTGCAAAAGAGTATTTAATAGAACAAGACTTGCTACAAAATTAATAGGAGGCATTATCGATGACATGGAAAAATCCAGAAAATGAAGAAATTAAAGAATTACTAACCTCAGCCAAGACAATTGCCGTTGTGGGACTATCAAACAATCCAGAGCGAACGTCCTATCAAATATCACAGGCCATGCAGGAGAGTGGGTATAAAATTATCCCCGTTAACCCAGGTGTCGATGAAGTGCTTGGTGAAAAGGCATATGCCTCTTTAGCTGATATTGAGGAAGAAATAGATATTATCAATGTGTTCCGCCGACCGGAATTTTTACCCGAAATTGCGCAAGAAGCTGCCGCTACAAATTGTCGCGTCTTTTGGGCTCAACAAGGGATTGTCAATGAAGAGGCATATGCCTATTTGAAAGAGAGAGACTTCACTGTCATTATGGATTTATGTATCAAAGTCGTACATGCTGTGCTCATAAAATAGTACAATGGTAAGGGGATGGCGATGATAGTCATCCCTTTTATTATCAAAAGAGATTGCCGATTCAGGTGTAAATCAGCACAGTCGTCATTTTAAAGTATACATTTGTCCATTAAATAGGTACTATAGTTTTTAGGCTGATTCGTCATCTGAAATGGGCTTATCTTTATAATTCGCTTGTTTTTTTCTATGATATAACGTAGTTTTACATGTTTGGGATAGAGGTTTGAAAGGAGTCGATGATTAATTGGTGAATGAATCCATGCAATATACAGACGATTCGATTCAAGTATTAGAAGGTCTTGATGCGGTTAGAAAAAGACCAGCCATGTACATTGGAAGTACAGATCTTAAAGGCTTACACCACCTTGTTTATGAAATTGTTGATAATGCGGTAGATGAAGCTTTAGGTGGGTTTGGTGATGTTATAAATGTAACCATACATAAAGATAATAGCGTATCGATTGAAGATAGTGGTCGTGGAATGCCAACAGGCACACATAGTACGGGCAGGCCGACACCAGAAGTTATTTTAACCGTTTTACATGCGGGTGGGAAGTTTGGACAAGGCGGTTATAAAGCGAGTGGTGGGCTGCATGGAGTTGGTGCAGCGGTAGTTAACGCCTTATCAGAATGGCTGGAAGTAACGATCCATCGAGATGGAGAAACCTATTTTCAACGTTTTGAAAATGGTGGGAAGCCAGTGGGTACATTAGAAAGTAAGGGAAAGACAAAAAAGAGCGGGACGGTTATTCGTTTTAAACCAGATCAAACTATTTTCCCTCATGCTATTTTTGATTATGAATCCTTATCTGATCGCTTACGTGAGTCTGCATTTTTATTAAAAGGCTTAAAGATTAATTTATTGAATGAACAAGATGGGACACAGGAAAGTTATGAATACCCAGATGGGATTAAGTCCTTTGTTGATTATTTAAATGAGGATAAAGATACATTGCATGAGGTCGTTTCATTTGATGGGACACAGGGAGACTTCGAAGTTGAGTTTTCTTTTCAATTTAATGATGGATACTCTGAAAACATGTTGTCATTTGTTAACCATGTCCGCACCGAGGATGGTGGGACACATGAAGTGGGAGCGAGAACGGCGATTACGAGAACTTTGAATGATTATGCGAGACGAAATGATTTTCTTAAAGAAAAAGATAAAAATTTAGAGGGTACAGATATCCGCGAAGGTTTAACAGCTGTCGTCTCTGTCCGAATACCTGAAGAAAAGTTACAATTTGAAGGACAAACAAAAGGGAGACTTGGAACATCAGAAGCTCGATCGGTTGTTGATTCCATAGTATCCGAACAGTTGAACTACTTTTTAGTAGAAAACTCAAATATATCTACCATATTAATCAATAAATCAATGAAAGCAAAAATTGCCCGTGAAGCGGCGAGAAAAGCACGTGAAGATGCAAGAACAGGTAAAAAAAGAAGAAAGAACACATTATTAACAGGTAAATTAACACCTGCACAATCAAGAAACCCGAAGAGGAACGAGCTTTATTTAGTTGAGGGTGATTCCGCCGGTGGCTCTGCTAAACAAGGCAGAGATCGAAAGTTCCAGGCCATCCTTCCTTTGCGTGGTAAAGTAATTAATACTGAAAAGGCTAAGCTAGAAGACGTGATGAAGAATGAGGAGATCTCCACGATCATTCATACGATCGGTGCTGGAGTAGGAGGCGATTTCGATCTGGAGCAAGTCCAGTATGATAAAGTAGTTATCATGACGGATGCGGATACAGATGGGGCTCATATTCAAGTCTTACTACTGACGTTCTTTTACCGGTATATGCGTTCATTAGTAAAAGCAGGTAAAATTTATATTGCTTTACCGCCATTATTTAAAATTTCTAAAGGTAAAGGAAAGAATGAAAAGGTTATTTATGCTTGGGATGAGACAGAAATGGAAGCAGCGATCAAACAATTTAAAACAGGGTATATGGTACAACGATACAAAGGTTTAGGTGAAATGAATGCCGATCAACTATGGGAAACGACGATGAATCCTAAATCACGCACCTTTATTCGCGTGACGTTAGATGATTTGGCACGTGCGGAGAGACGCGTAACGACTTTAATGGGTGATAAGGTTTCTCCACGAAGAGCTTGGATCGAAAAGAATGTTCAATTTGGACTGGATGAAGGGGAAAACATTTTAGATAATGACCGAATTCATAAATTAAAGTGATTTTCTAAATAGATGAATCCTTTTGTCGGATCGGATCTTTTATATTTATGTAACTGAATGAATTTCATAATTACCGTGACCAGCTATTTCACTTCGTTGTTGGAGTGATCTAGCTATAAATAGGGATTATGAAATTCATTAAACTGGGGGGAACGCATTTGTCACAAAAAGAAAACTTTTTAGACCTTCCGCTAGAAGAAGTGATTGGTGATCGATTTGGAAGGTATAGTAAATATATTATTCAAGAACGTGCATTACCGGATGTGCGTGATGGGTTAAAGCCTGTACAACGCAGAATTCTCTTTGCCATGCACGTTGATAAAAACACGCATGAAAACAATTTTAGAAAAGCAGCAAAAACAGTTGGTACTGTTATTGGGAACTATCACCCACATGGTGATTCATCTGTTTATGATGCTATGGTACGATTGAGTCAAAGTTGGAAAATGCGTAATGAATTAGTAGAAATGCATGGAAATAATGGAAGTATTGATGGAGATCCACCTGCAGCTATGCGTTATACGGAAGGCCGTCTATCAAATATATCCTCTGAACTGCTACGAGATTTAGACAAAGAGACCGTTGATTTTATACCTAACTTTGATGATACAAATTCGGAACCGGTTGTATTTCCAGCGAAGTTTCCTAATTTGCTCGTAAACGGTTCGACTGGTATATCGGCAGGTTATGCGACAGACATACCACCTCATAATTTAGCGGAAGTCATTGATGGGGTGATTATGAGAATAGATAAACCAACTGCGACGGTCGATGAGCTCATGACCGTTATAAAAGGACCTGACTTTCCAACCGGGGGAGTTCTTCAAGGTGTAGATGGGATTAAACAAGCCTATGAAACAGGTAAAGGAAGAGTCATGGTTCGCGGAAAAACAAGAATCGAAAAAACACGAGGTAATCGCGAACAAATCATTATTGAGGAAATTCCTTATGAAGTGAATAAAGCAAATATGGTAAGAAGAATTGATGAGCTAAACATCGATCGTAAAGTAGAAGGAATCACAGAGGTACGTGATGAATCAGACCGAACAGGTTTACGTATTGTTATCGATCTGCGAAAAGATGCTGATAGTGAAGGAATCTTAAACTATTTATATAAAAATAGTGACTTACAAGTATCTTATAATTTTAATATGGTGGCTATACAAAATAATACTCCTAAATTATTATCATTAGGGAAAATGCTTGATGCTTATATTTCACACCAAAGAGATGTCTTTACAAGACAAACAAAATTTGACTTAAATAAGGCTTTGACAAGAGCACATATCGTTGAAGGGCTCATTAAGGCCATCTCGATTTTAGATGAACTGATTGTGACCATCCGTTCATCTAAAAATAAACAAGATGCGAAACAACGTATTATCGAAGCATATGAATTTACGGAAGAACAAGCTGAAGCGATTGTGATGCTTCAGTTGTATCGACTTACCAATACGGATATAACCTCACTAGAAGTAGAGGCAGAAAGTTTACGTAAAGAGATTGATAAACATCAACAAATTTTAGCGAGTGATAAGAAACTGAACAGTACGATTAAAAAGGAATTAAAACAGTTAAAGAAACAATATGCTGATGAGCGTCGGACAATCATTCAGAATAAAATTGAAGAGTTAAATATTAATATAGAAGTTATGATTGCGAGTGAGGATGTCCTTGTTTCCGTGACGAATGAAGGGTATATCAAGCGAACAAGCTTACGATCCTATTCAGCATCTAATGGGGAGGATCTGGCGATAAAAGAAGAAGATCATCTCATTGGGCTCGTAGAAATAAACACGACCGATAAACTGCTCTTATTTACGAATAAAGGGCGGTATGTTTCAATCCCAGTCCATGAGCTGCCAGAAATACGCTGGAAGGATCTTGGTCAACATCTATCAAGCATGACATCGATTGATTCGGATGAACTGATCATAGCGTGTATTCCTGTTCGTGAATTCACAGAGGATAGCTATCTGACCTTCTTTACCAAAGACGGTATGGTAAAACGAAGTAAAATGAATCTTTATGATTCTCCCCGTTATACACGGCCATTAATCGGGGTTAATTTACGCGAGAATGATGAAGTTGTTAATGTTAATCAGTCTGATGGAAACGGAAATATATTCATGGCGACCAATACGGGATATGGACTGTGGTATGATGAGTCGGAAGTTTCCACTGTCGGGCAACGGGCACTAGGAGTTATTTCGATCCAGTTAAAAGAGGGAGAATATGTTGTTAATGGACATGTGTTCTCTGAAAAGCCTGCACCATCTCTCGTGATCGTCACGCAGCGTGGGGCATGTAAACGAATGAGATTACCGGAGTTTGAGAAGTCAACCCGGGCAAGGCGTGGCATTGCGATGCTTCGAGAATTAAAAGGAAAACCACATCGGATTGTCGGCTTCTTTATGATCCATGAAAAAGACACCATTTACTTTAGAACGAATAAGGATGAAACACATCATTTCTTCCCACTGGAATTAACGGTTAGTGATCGCTTTAGCAATGGATCATTTGTGATTGATGAAGACAACCAAGGTGAAGTAACAAGTGTGTGGAGAGATGTGGTCTACGAGAAACCATTCGAATAATTAATGATAAAGAAAAACTTCACGTAACGGTTAAAAACCTTATGTGAAGTTTTTCTTTGTAAATGAACGTAAATATGATACGATAATTATGAAATTCATTCTAAATAATGAAATTCATAACCTCTATTTATAGCTATACCATTCCATCATGTAGTTGTATTGATTCGTTTACAACTACAAATTGAAGGGCATAGCGGGTACAGTAATTATGAAATTCATTCTAATAAATGAGCGATGAGGAGGGATGATCTCGGATCTAAGAGAAAAGATTATTCAGTCAGCATTACTACAGTTCGAAGAGAAGGGGTTTCATGGTGTATCAGTAAATGAAATCGTTACATCTGTTGGGACTTCAAAAGGCGGATTTTATCATCATTTTAGTGCAAAAGATGAATTGCTTTTTGTAATTCATGATATCTTTATATCGTATGTACTTGAAAAGGCAACCATTGCTTATCAAACATATGAATCTCCAACGAAGCGGCTTCAATTAATTATCAAAGAATTTGTAAGCGTTTTCGACCGTTATAAACCGCATATTTCAGTCTTTTATCAAGAAAGCATTTATTTAAGACCAGAATACGAAACGCTTATTAAAGATAAGCGCGATCAATTCAAGCGAATCGTTACCGATACGATCATGGAAGGCAAAGAGTGTAAGGAGTTTCGTCAAGAACTTTCACCAGATATAACGGGAATGGCGATCCTAGGTATGGTCAACTGGACCTATAAGTGGTATAAGCAATCAGGTACAAAGACGATTGAAGAAATCGGTGATGAGTTTGTCGATTTAATCTTACATTCCGTTTTAAAAGTGGAATCGTTATCAAGTGCCATCTATCAAGATTTACTTATAAAATAAATAGGATGGGTAAATCATACGATCAATCAAATGATTTATTTTTTAAGTCGAACAGACCAACTAGTCGGTCTCGTCATTAATGATAGGGGGTTTATAATGAATTTTGAACTGACAAAAGAACAAACAATGATTCGTACCATGGTTCGAGATTTTGCAGAAGAAGTTATTAAACCGAGAGCCATCGAGATCGATCGGGAAGCAAAGTTCCCTGAAGATATCTTTCAGCAGATGGGGAAATTAGGGCTAATGGGGATTCCGTTTCCAGAAGAATATGGTGGTTCAGGAGGAGATACCATTTCCTACGCTTTAGCCGTCGAAGAAATTGGAAGAGTGTGTGGAAGTACAGGGTTAAGTTATGCGGCAACAGTTTCTCTTGGAGCTGGACCGATTTATGCATTTGGAACGGAAGAACAAAAGCAAACATACTTACGACCGATTGCTGAAGGGAAAACATTAGGTGCTTTTGGATTAACTGAGCCAAATGCGGGATCAGATGCGGGTGGAACAAAGACGACAGCAACGATGGATGGTGATGAATACATCATAAACGGGGAGAAAAGCTTTATAACAAATGCGAGCTTTTCCAACACGATTATCGTTACCGCTGTAACCGGTAAAAATGACCAAGGAAAGAATATTATCTCCGCATTGATTGTCCCAACGGATACAAAAGGGGTCACGATAACGAGTGATTACGATAAAATGGGTGTACGTGGATCAGATACGGCAGAAATCGTGTTAGAAGATGTACGTGTCCCAACATCTCACTTATTAGGAGATCCCGAAACAGGGTTTAAACAGTTTTTATCGACACTTGATGGTGGAAGAATATCCATTGCAGCACTTGGTTTAGGCATTGCACAAGCATCCTTGGATAAAGCATTAGCCTATGCGAAAGAAAGAAAACAGTTCGGAAAGCCAATTTCTGAGTTTCAAGCGATTCAGTTTAAACTGGCCGATATGGCGATGGAAGTAGAGTTAGCAAGAAATATGGTTCATAAAGCGGCTTGGTTGAAAGATCAGCATAAACCATTTTCCAAGGAAGCTGCCTATGCGAAGTTATTTGCAACAGAAACAGCCTTCCGTTCAGCAAATCAGGCGATTCAAATTCATGGTGGTTATGGCTATATGCGCGAATATGAAGTTGAACGCTATTTACGAGATGCTAAACTGCTTGAAATTGGTGAAGGTACGTCAGAAATACAACGCATCGTGATTGCTAGACAGCTAGGGTGCTAACCGAGTGAAGCATAATAAACGGGCTTGATGGCATGTTGCCGTGTCATTGAAGTGGTCAGGAGGATCATATGATAAAGAAGGTATTAATCGCGAATCGAGGCGAGATTGCTGTACGAATTATCCGAACTTGTAAAAAACGCGGGATTAAGACGGTAGCCATGTACTCAGAAGCAGATGAAAATGCGCTGTTCGTTACGATGGCAGATGAAGCTTATTTACTTGGACCATCACGTGTAGATGAAAGTTACCTGCATGTCGAGCGTATTCTATCGATTGCGAAAGAAGCGAAGGTCGATGCGATTCATCCTGGGTATGGATTTTTAAGTGAAAATGGTCAATTTTCAAAGAGGTGTCAATCCGAGGGATTTATCTTTATTGGGCCATCTAGCGAAGTTATTGAGCAAATGGGCGATAAAATTGCTGCACGTAAGATCATGGAGCAAGCTGGTGTCCCGGTGATTCCGGGAACTGAGGAAGCGGTGAAAACGGCAGAAGACGCGGTAGAAGCAGCCAAAGATATTGGCTATCCCATTATGTTGAAAGCATCCGCAGGAGGTGGCGGTATTGGTATGCAAGTCGTGTGGACAGACGAGGAATTGACAAAAGCTTTTGCTAATAATTCGAGTCGTGCTCAATCTTTTTTTGGGAATGGTGCGATGTTTTTAGAGAAGAAGCTTGAAAACGCACGGCATATTGAAATTCAGTTGTTAGCAGATCATGAGGGTCATACTGTTTATTTATTTGATCGGGAATGCTCCATCCAACGAAGAAATCAGAAAGTGATCGAAGAAGCACCATCACCGTTTGTTTCTGAGACATTACGTAAAACAATGGGGGAAACGGCAGTGAAGGCGGCGAAAGCGATCTCCTATTCCAATGCAGGAACAATTGAATTTTTAGTGGATGAACAGGAGAACTTCTATTTTCTAGAAATGAATACACGTTTACAAGTAGAACACCCAATTACAGAAGAGATTACGGGAATTGATATCGTTGAACAGCAATTGCTTATCGCGAGTGGATATCCACTGGAAATCAAGCAGGATGCATTGGCCATTCAGGGGCATGCGATCGAAGTACGTATTTATGCGGAAGATCCGAAAACGTTCTTTCCTTCACCTGGTAAGTTATCAACATTTACTGTCCCGGTTGGAGATGATATCCGAAATGAAACGGCTGTTCAGAATCATGATGAAATTACCCCCTTTTACGACCCGATGATTGCTAAATTAATTGTATCGGGGCCGAATCGGGATCTGACCATTACGCGTCTTCAAGCAGCACTTTTAGATTATAATATTGCAGGAATTAAAACGAATCTTCCCATGTTGATCGATATTGTAAATCACCCACGGTTTGTGGCTGGGCATACAACGACAGCATTTGTTGAAGAATACTATTTACCATCACTATAAAAGATCTGACAACGATTACTTATTAGTAGGAGGAATTATAAATGAATGAAGTGAAAGCAAGTATGGCAGGAAGCGTTTGGAAAATTGTTGTTAGTCAAGGGGATCAAGTGGAATCTGGGCAGGACATTGTTATTTTAGAGTCCATGAAAATGGAAATTCCCATTGCTTCTGAAGGATCAGGTATCGTGAAAGAACTCAAGGTTGCTGAAGGTGACTTTGTTAATGAAGGCGACACGATCGCAGTGATCGAGTAAATAATAAGAAATTTGATAAGAGGAGGGTTGCGATTGAACTTTCCAAGTGAAATCATCGTGAATGAGGTTGGGCCTAGAGATGGATTGCAAAATGAAACAAAGCTCATTCCACTTGAAGCAAAGATCGAGTGGATTAATATGTTATCTGCTACTGGTGCCTCCTATATAGAAGTATCTTCTTTTGTCCATCCAGATTGGATTCCACAATTGAAAGATGCGACAGAGGTAGCACGGAAAATAAAGCGTCACAAAGATGTAACGTATGCAGCACTTGTACCTAATCTAAAAGGATTAGAGCGTGCATTGGAAGTTGATATTGATGAAGTGTGCTTATTTATATCTGCCAGTGAGACACATAATAAAAATAATATCAATCGGACAATCGCTGAAACGTATCCCATTTTACGGGATGTCTCTCAAGAAGCGAAACAAGCTGGTAAAAAAGTGAGAGGTTATGTATCAACTGTTTTTGGTTGTCCATATGAAGGTAAAATAGATCTACAAAAGGTAATCGCGGTTTGTGACCAATTATTTACGATGGGTGTCGATGAACTTTCAATTGGGGATACGGTTGGAGTGGCCGACCCTGCTCAAGTGTCACAGGTGATAACGGAATTACTCCATTATTTTCCCAAAGAGAAATTGGCCATGCATTTTCATAATACGCGTGGAACTGCCCTTGCGAATGTATTAATGGCACTTGAATTAGGGATCACAAGTTTTGATAGTGCAGTAGGCGGACTTGGTGGTTGTCCTTACGCTGAAGGGGCATCAGGTAATTTAGCGACCGATGATCTATTATATATGTTACATCGTATGGGGATTCACACAGGGATCAGTGAAGAAAAAGTAATGAAAGCTGCGTTATATATTGAAAGTTATGTAAAGAACCTATCGAGTCATCAAATGAAAATCTTGAAAAACGAACGATAATAGGGCTGAAGGAGAATGATATTGTCTAATCAAGCTACCATTAACATCGTTGATGATCATATTGCTGTCATTACGTTGAATCGGCCGGAATCTGCCAATGCCCTTTCAACAACATTGTTGAATGAATTAACAACGATGATTGGAGAGATCAACCAGAATAAAGAAATTCGTTGCACCATTTTAACCGGAGCAAAGGATAAGGCATTTTGTGCGGGAGCGGATTTAAAAGAAAGGCAAGGAATGTCAGATGATGATGTTGTTGCTACCGTTACGTATATTGGAGAAACAATGACACAAATTGAGCAAATGGAGATGCCTGTCATTGCAGCCTTGAATGGTGTTGCCTTTGGTGGGGGACTTGAGTTAGCACTAGCCTGTGATGTGCGAATAGCTGCGAAACATGCGGATGTTGGTTTAACGGAAACATCGCTTGCGATCATACCTGGAGCGGGTGGTACACAACGTTTGACCCGCTTGGTTGGGTTAGGACAAGCTAAAAAAATGATCTTTACCGCAAACAGAATCTCCGCTATGGAAGCGCTCGATATTGGCCTTGTCGAACAAGTGGTCGATAAAGATGATTTATACGAAGAGGCGATTCAATTAGCAAGTCAAATCATTAGCAATGGACCCATTGCATTAAAACTTGCTAAACAGGCCATTAACCAAGGATTTGAAACCGATCTGAAAACGGGTTTATCGATCGAACAGCAATGTTATCGACAAACGATCCCTACTCAAGATCGCTTAGAGGGTTTACAAGCATTTCAAGAGAAACGAAAGCCGAAATATATAGGTTTATAAGAATGAGGAGGATTGTTCATGTCATATATTGAGGAATTAAAAAGTCGAATACAGAAAATTGAACAGGGCGGAAGCGAAAAGTACCATGCTAGAAATGAAGAGAATGGTAAGTTATTCGTTAGAAAACGCCTGGAATTACTATTTGATGATGACCTGGATATTGAAGATGCTTTTTTTGCTAATTGTATGGATGATTCATTACCTTCAGATGGTGTTGTGACAGGGATTGGAAAAGTAAATGGACAGTCGGTCTGTGTGATGGCAAATGACTCCACTGTAAAAGCTGGATCATGGGGTAAAAGAACGGTCGAAAAGATCATTCGCATTCAGGAAACAGCTCAAAAGTTAGAAATCCCAATGTTGTATCTTGTCGATTCAGCAGGGGCCCGGATTACGGATCAAATAGAAATGTTTCCGGGACGTCGTGGAGCCGGGCGGATTTTTCATAATCAAATTAAACTATCTGGTCGGGTGCCACAGATCTGTCTCTTATTTGGTCCGTCAGCAGCGGGTGGGGCATATATTCCAGCATTTTGTGATATTGTCGTGATGGTAGATGGAAATGCCTCGATGTACTTAGGTTCACCACGAATGGCTGAAATGGTTATTGGTGAAAAAGTAAGTTTGGAAGAAATGGGCGGCGCAAATATGCACTGTTCTGTATCGGGTTGTGGAGATGTATTGGTTTCCTCAGAGGAAGAAGCGATTGAATATGCCCGGACCTATTTAGGTTACTTCCCAACGAATTTTAGAGAAGCACCGAAAGCCCTAGCAGCAGAAGATGTTCAGGCCTTTGAGAAAACCATTCAAGATATTCTACCGGAAAACCAGAATGCGCCATTTAATATGTATGATCTGATCAACCGCATTATTGATGAGGATCAATTTTGTGAAATTAAAAAGAAGTTCGCACCCGAATTGATCACTGGATTGGCACGAATGAATGGGCGATCTGTAGGAATCATCGCCAACCAACCAGCTGTCAAAGGTGGGGTGCTCTTTCCTGACTCTGCGGACAAAGCGGCGAAATTTATTCAATTATGTGATGCCTTTAATATTCCACTACTCTTTTTAGCTGATATTCCTGGATTCATGATTGGAACAACGGTTGAAAGAGCAGGCATCATTCGTCATGGAGCTAAAATGCTAGCGATGATGAGTGAGGCGACCGTACCTAAGATTCAAGTTGTCGTTCGCAAAGCATATGGGGCAGGATTATATGCGATGGCAGGACCAGCGTTCGAACCTGATTGCAGTTTAGCCTTACCAACTGCTCAAATTGCTGTCATGGGTCCTGAGGCAGCGGTTAACGCGGTCTACGCGAATCAAATTGCGGAACTCCCAGAGGATGAACGACCGGCATTTATTAAAGAGAAGCAAGATGAATACCGTGATGATATTGATATTTATCGTCTCGCATCTGAAATGGTCATTGATGCGGTGATTGAACCTGATCAATTAAGAAATGAATTGATCAAACGTTTTTCAATCTATGAATCTAAAAATGTTATCTTTACGGAGAGAAAGCATGGTATTTA